>JBGUED010000361.1:0-3217 GCA_041821525.1 Candidatus Aminicenantaceae bacterium
GTATGCTGGGTGTGTAGGTCTTTCGACTTGGCAGCCTTCTTCTCTTTTTGACCGGTATACTTCTCGCCGTGCTTCTCGCGATCAGCGGCACGTTGTTCTTTGTCTACAGCCTGCTGCTGAGCTTTGTCCGCCTGTGCCTGCTGCTGTGTGGCCTTTTGGTACATCATCTCTGTCATCTTGTGGGAAACCTGGGTCAGGGATTCGACGGCTTTCTTAATCTGGTCCAGGTTATCAGTCTGGATCGCGGACTTTGTGTTTTCGATCTCGACCTGGATCTTGCTGGCTTCCTGCGGATCGATCTTATCCTTGCTCTCCCGCAGGGTTTTTTCCAGAGAGTAGACCAGAGAATCTGCCTGGTTCTTGGTATCGATCACCTCACGGCGCTTCTTGTCATCTTCGGCGTGGCTATCAGCGTCGTTCACCATGCGGTCAATCTCGCCATCATCCAGACCGCTGTGACCGGTGATGGTTATAGCCTGCTGCTTGCCCGTGCCTAAGTCCTTGGCTGAGACATGCAGGATGCCGTCGGCGTTGATATCGAAAGTCACCTCGACCTTGGGTACACCGCGCGGGGCCGGGGGGATGCCGTCAAGGTGAAAACGGCCCAGTGTGCGGTTGTCGGACGCCATCTCCCGCTCGCCTTGCAGCACATGCACTTCAACACTGGGCTGGTTGTCTGAGGCTGTGGAAAAAATCTCTCCCTTCTTGGTCGGGATGGTGGTGTTGCGTGCGATCATCTTCGTGAAAACGCCCCCCAGAGTTTCTATTCCCAATGTCAGGGGAGTGACGTCCAGCAGAAGGACATCCTTGACATCACCGGACAGGACAGCGCCTTGGATAGCGGCGCCGGCTGCCACAACCTCGTCAGGATTGACACCCTTGTGCGGTTCTTTGCCGAACAGGTCTTTGACCAGTTCCTGCACCTTGGGAATCCGTGTCGAGCCGCCCACGAGGATGACCTCGTCTATGTCTTCCGCCTTGATCCCGGCATCAGAAATTGCTTTTTTACATGGTTCGAGGGTTCTCTGGATGAGCGGATTCATGAGCTGTTCAAGCTTGGACCGGCTGAACTTGATGAGCAGATGCCTGGGGCCGGACTGATCGGCCGTGATAAACGGCAGGTTGACCTCGGTCTCCATGGTGGTGGACAGTTCCATCTTGGCCTTTTCCGCGGATTCCTTGAGCCTCTGCAGCGCCATCTTGTCTTTGGTGAGATCGATGCCGGATTCCTTCTTGAATTCCTTCACCATCCAATCCTGTACCACCTGATCGATATCGTCTCCACCCAGATGTGTGTCCCCATGCGTAGACTTGACCTCAACGATCCCCTCACCGACCTCAAGGATGGAGATGTCGAAGGTTCCGCCCCCAAAGTCATACACAGCGATCGTCTGGTCACTCTTCTTGTCCATGCCATAAGCCAGTGCGGCCGCGGTAGGCTCGTTGATAATCCGCTGCACATCCAGGCCCGCGATCTTGCCGGCGTCTTTGGTGGCCTTGCGCTGACTGTCGTTGAAATAGGCAGGAACCGTGATCACAGCCTTTTCAATCTTTTCGCCCAGATAATCCTCAGCCGATTTTTTGAGCTTCTGCAGGATCATGGCCGAGATCTCCGGCGGGGCGTAGGATTTGCCCAACGCCTCGATCCGTACGTCTCCGTTGGCTGCCTCGGCCACCTTGAAAGGGACCTGCTTGATCTCCGAGGAGACTTCTTTGAAACGGCGTCCCATGAAGCGTTTGATCGAATATATTGTATTTTCCGGATTGGTCACACGCTGGCGCTTGGCGACCTGGCCGACCAACCGCTCATTTTTTTCGGTGAAGGCGACGACCGAAGGTGTGGTCCGTCCACCCTCCTCGTTCTGGATGATGATCGGCTTGTCCCCTTCGGTTATCGCAACCACCGAGTTTGTGGTTCCTAAATCGATTCCTATGATTTTTGCCATTTTTTTCCTCCTGAGTTTGTAGTATGTATGTAAATAGGTTCTTGTCTAATATAATATATGAGTTACTTATTGTCAAGTTTATTTTATGGTATTGTCATTAGATTAGAGTGTATTAAAAAAAAGCCCGGCCAAAAGGACCGGGCCCTTTGTCTACTTAAATTGGCCGTTCTGTGAACGGTTATTCCTGAAGAACCGATGAGACATCGATCCCTGCAGGCAATGCGATAATCGCGTACAGGCGTTCGGGAATCAGTCGTCCGGGTCCATGATGAAATTTTCTTTCATCAGGAGCTGAACCTCGTCCCTCGCCTTCTTGATGATCACCTCAGCCATCTTTAAACGGACTTCTTCCGAGAGATCGAGCCGGGCGACTCCCTGCTCGATGGCCTTGCTGCCGACAGCTACGGCCACACGGGGGAATACTTGCCACTCATCCATGTTGGGAACGATGTACTCTTCGTGCAGGCCGTTGTCTTCGGCGACCTTGGCGATCTCCTCGGCTGCCACTATGCACATCTCATCGGTGATCTTGGAGGCACGAACATCGAGTGCACCTCGGAAGATGCCCGGGAATCCGAGCGAGTTGTTAACCTGGTTGGGAAAATCAGAGCGGCCGGTCGCCACGATGCGGGCGCCGGCTTCCTTGGCTTCCCAGGGCCAGATCTCGGGAATAGGATTGGCCTCGGCGAACACGATGGCATCTTCGGCCATGCTTTCGATCCACTCTTTCTTGAGGACGCCAGGGCCGGATTTCGAGGCTGAAATGGTTACATCCGCGCCTTTCATGGCATCTGGGACGTCTCCGACCACGCAATCCCTGTTGGTCGTCTCGCAGATGTGCCATTTCTCCTTGAACCGCTCCTTCAGCACTTCCTTGTCCTCACGGTCACGGTGGAGGATGCCCTTCGAGTCGCACTGGATGATGTTGCCTGGATCCACTCCAGCGGTAATGATCAGGCGGGCGATGGCGATGTTGGCGGCACCGGCTCCGATCAATGCGACCTTGATGTCGGCCAGGTTCTTCTTGACAATCTTGACCGCATTGATGAGTCCAGCCACGGTCACACACGCCGTGCCCTGCTGATCGTCATGCCAGACGGGAATGCGGCATTCCTCTCTCAGGGTGTCCAGGATGCGGAAGCACTTAGGATGGGATATGTCTTCTAGATTGATACCCCCAAAGGTGGGCTGGAGCAGTTTGACTGTTCGGATGATCTCGTCCGGATCTTTGGTGTCGAGCATTATTGGGAAAGCGTCCACTCCCCCCAGAT
>JBGUED010000362.1:0-3210 GCA_041821525.1 Candidatus Aminicenantaceae bacterium
GTGTGATCTCAAAAAATGCGCCCAGCAGCCAGTGGAGCCCGAAGAACAGGGGTGTCCAGAGGGCATTCAAGACCAACTGAAGCCCAAAGACATAGACTGCGGAGCGGACAGCCGGTTTTTCCCAGCCCTGTCGCAGGACAAGATACACGGCAATCCCCATCAAGGTGTAGAGCGTGATCCAGGCCGGCGCAAACAGCCAGGAAGGCGGCGTAAAGGCTGGCTTCTGGAGGGAAGCGTACCAAGTGGGTATGGCCGGTGCAGTGAACACCGCTCCCAAAATCCCAGCCGCCTGACACACCACGACCGCCAAAACCGCCCCTCCGATGCTTTTAAGCTTCATGATCTTCCTTCCTTGAAGAAGAGACTTCTCGGACCGGTTTCGGGCCCATCCACGGCACACAAAAAGGGCAGTCCGCACACCGTACAAAATAACGATCCGGGGCCCGGCAGAAAACCGCCGGCCGGCTATTTCGCCGGTGCCTCCTCTTTGATCAGACCGACCTGTTTTCGGATCAGATGGTCCAGCTCATCCGCGATCTCCGGGCGGTCCTTGAGGAGCTTTTTGACGTTCTCCCGACCCTGGCCCAGCCGCTCTCCCTTGTAGGAATACCAGGTCCCGGCCTTCTCCACCAGGCCGCCCTCCAATCCGCAGTCGATGAGGTCGCCTTCCCGAGAGATGCCTTCCCCATAGATGATGTCGAACTGGGCGGTCCGGAAAGGCGGGGCCATCTTGTTTTTGACGATCTTGACCTTGACGCGGTTGCCCACCACACGTTCACCGTCTTTCAAGGCGGCCACGCGCCGGACGTCCACACGCAGGGAGGAATAAAACTTGAGAGCCCGGCCTCCGGTCGTGGTCTCCGGATTCCCGAGGAAAAAGCCTATCTTTTCCCGGAGCTGGTTGACAAAGATGAAGCAGGTCTTGGACCGGCTGACGATAGCGGTCAGTTTCCTCAGAGCCTGGGACATGAGCCGGGCCTGAAGGCCCATATGGGCGTCGCCCATCTCTCCCTCCAGCTCGGCCTTGGGGACCAGCGCGGCCACTGAATCCACCACGATGACGTCCACTGCGCCGCTCCGCACCAGGACCTCTGCGATCTCCAACGCCTGCTCCCCGTAATCCGGCTGGGAGATGAGCAGGTTGTCCACGTCTACGCCTATGCTGGCGGCATACTTGGGATCCATGGCGTGCTCGGCATCGATGAAGGCCGCCTGCCCTCCCAGTTTCTGAGCCTCGGCGATCACATGCACGGCCAGGGTTGTCTTGCCCGTAGCCTCGGGGCCGAAGATCTCGATCACACGGCCTCGCGGGAAGCCGCCGATCCCCAGCGCGAGGTCAAAGGCAATCGACCCGGTGGGAATGGCCGGGACCTTCTCGGCAGCCTTCTGGCCCATCTTCATCACAGCGCCCTTGCCGAACTGCTTCTCGATCTGAGAGAGGGCGGCATCTATGGCTTTACTTCTAGATTCTTTTGTAGCGTCTTTTTCACTCATGTTTTCCTCACATATTCAATTTGATTCTGATTTCATTAGCCTTTTCTAGCACGATACAGAAGAGACCGGGTGCCCCATGAACCAGCTGCTTGCCCTCTTGGAAGCAAGCCAGCATCTACAGGAGCCTCTTGCGTATGCTTCCAAAGCAGCGGCTAGGCGCTGTAATCGTAAAAGCCCTTCCCGGACTTGCGGCCCAGGTAGCCGGCGTCCACCATCTTCCTGAGCAGCGGGCAGGGCCGGTATTTGGGGTCTTTGAAGCCGTCGTGCAGGACCTCGATGATGAACAGGACCACATCCAGGCCGATCAGATCGGCCAGGGCCAGCGGCCCCATGGGATGGTTCATGCCCAGTTTCATCACCTCGTCGATGGCCTGGACCGTCCCCACTCCTTCCATCAGGGCAAAGACGGCCTCATTGATCATGGGGATGAGGATCCGGTTGGCGATGAAACCCGGATAATCGTTGGCCTCCACCGGGACCTTCCCCATCTTCTCGGCCAGGCTCTTGACAACGTCGTAGGTCTCCTGCGAGGTGGCGATGCCCTTGATCAGCTCCACCAATTTCATCAGGGGGACCGGGTTCATGAAGTGCATGCCCATGAACCGCTCGGGCCGACCGGTCAAAGCAGCCAGTCGGGTGATGGAGATGGAGGACGTGTTGGATCCGATCAGCACCTCGGGCGGCAGCATCTGGTCGAGCTTCACGAGCACATCCTTCTTCACATCGAAGCTCTCGAACACCGCTTCTACCACAAAATCCGCTGCACCGCAGTCTTCCAGGTTGGTGGTGGCCGTGATCCGGCCCAGCACGGTGTCTTTATCCTCGCTCAGGCGGCCCTTTTCCTGGAGCTTGCCGAGACTCTTATCCATGATCTTAAGCGAACGCTGCAGCGATGCCTCGTCCACGTCATTGAGCATAACGTCAAATCCTGAAGTGGCGGCCACCTGGGCGATCCCTGTGCCCATGGTTCCGGCACCGATGACAGCTATTTTTTTGATTTCCATGTTTGATCCTCTCCTAGACGATCTCGACGGCCATGGCGATGGCGTCCCCGCCCCCCAGGCACAGAGCCGCAATGCCCTTGCGCAGGCTGCGGTGTTTCAGGGCATAGATCAGCGTGATCAGGAGACGTGCCCCCGTGGCTCCGATGGGATGCCCCAGGGCTACGGCTCCGCCGTGCACATTGACCTTTTCCCTATCCAATTTGAGTTCCCGCAGCAGCACGACCAGCTGGCTGGAAAACGCCTCGTTGATCTCGAACAGATCCACATCCGCGATGTCCCAGCCGACCTTACCCAGCAGTTTTTCGATGGCTCCCTTGGGGGCATACATTACCATCTCGGGCTCCAGGGCATGGGAGGCGCTGCCCAGGATCCGGGCCATGGGCGTCAGGCCCTTTTCCTTGACCGCGTCAGCCGAAGCCACTACCACGGCCGCTCCTCCGTCATTAATAGAAGACGCGTTCCCGGCCGTGACCGTCCCATCTTTCTTGAATACCGGACGCAGACGGGCCAGCTTTTCGACCGAAGCATCCCCGCGCGGCCCCTCATCCGCTTCGAACAGGATGGGATCGCCTTTCCGCTGCGGCACCTCGACCGGCACGATCTCCTCCTTGAAGTATCCTTTCTCAATGGCATGCCGGGCTTTTTGGTGGCTGTTGACGGCATAGGCATCCTGCTCTTCCCTGGAGGCGCCAAATTTCTCCGCGATGACCTC
>JBGUED010000363.1:0-3209 GCA_041821525.1 Candidatus Aminicenantaceae bacterium
GGAAATAGACGCTCTGGAGATCTCTCCCCGCATCACCCTTGAGGAAGCCGGGGAACGATTCCAGCCGCGGCTGCCGCTCACCTGCGCCTCGGACGCCCACTATCTGGACGACATCGGCACCGGACACACCACTTTTTATATAGAAGACCGGACCACCCGGGAGATCAAGAAGGCTCTCCGGGGGGAAGACGGGAGAAAGATCTCACATTAAAAGATAGGACCATGCAAGATCTATCGCTACACATACTCGACGTCGCGGAAAACTCGATCAAGGCGAAGGCAGCCCGGATCGAGATCCGCATCAGCGATGATGCTGCAACGAATCTCCTCTCCCTGGAAATCATCGACAACGGGGAAGGCATGGATGCCGAGACCGTGAAAAAAACCTTGGACCCTTTCTTTTCCACCAAGGAGACCCGGAGCATCGGACTGGGGCTGCCGCTGCTGGCAGAATCCGCCAGGGCCGCCAACGGCGATTTTTCCATCGAATCCAGGCCGGGGAAGGGCACACATGTCAAGGCCACTTTCCAGGCCAGCCACATAGATATGAAGCCCCTGGGAGATATTGCGCTGACCGTGGTTACCCTCATCATGGGGCATCCGGACGTGGATATCCATTATATTCATAACGTCGACCATACGCACTATTCAATCGATACCCATGAGATCAAGTCTCAGCTCAACGGGTTATCCATCACTTCTCCCGAGGTCATTCGATTCATAAGGGATCACATAAAAGAAGGTTTAGACAACCTAAGGAGGCCAACATGAACGAAGAAAGATTGACGGAAATCCTGGGGAAATACGAAGCTGATCAGAGCACCATCATCGCCGTCCTGCAGGACATTCAGGCTGAATTCGGATACCTCCCCAAAGACGCGATTTTCACCGTCTCCAAGGAAATGAACATCCCCCTCAGCCGGGTCCTCAGTCTGGCCACGTTTTTCAATGCGTTCAGCATGGAGCCCAAGGGCAGGCATCCCATCAATGTCTGCGTGGGGACCGCCTGCCATGTCCGGGGGGCCCAGCTCATCCTGGAAAAGCTGGAGCGCGAGCTTGCCATCGCCAGCGGAAACACAACCCAGGACGGGGATTTCAGCCTGGATGAGGTCCGCTGTGTCGGGTGCTGCGGCCTGGCCCCCGTTATCATGGTGGGCGACGAGTTTCACGGCAAGCTCACGCAAACAAAGATCCCCGGGGTTTTGAAAAAATACCAAAAATGAGGAGGTAAACGATGCCAAAACTGACTCTGGATGACTTAAAAAAGCTGAGAGAAAAGGCACGACGGACGACCGCCCTTCGCGAGGGCGGTGACTTTCGCGCCAAAGTGACCGTGCACATGGGAACCTGCGGGATCGCCGCCGGGGCCCGCACGATCATGAACACGTTCATGACCGAGATCGAAGATAGGGACATCCGAGACGTACTCCTCACCAACTCGGGCTGCGCGGGTCTGTGCAGCAAGGAGCCTATGGTCACCGTGGAGATCCAAGGGCACGCCCCGGTCAAATACATCGAGCTGAATCCTGAAAAAGCCAAAGACATCTTCAATAAACACGTTCTCAATGGACAGATCGTCCAGGACTACGCTCTGGGCATCGGCAGCGAGAAAACAGACGTTTCATAAGGAGCATGACCATGGAAGAACAAACCAGCGAGAAGACATACAGGATCCACCTCATGGTGTGCGCGGGGACGGGCTGTGTGTCCAACAACTCCTTCGCGGTCAAGGACGCCCTGGAGGAAGAGATCAAGAAACAGGGGCTGGAAAACGAGGTCCTGGTCGTCACCACGGGATGCAACGGTTTCTGCGAACGGGGCCCGCTCCTGGTGGTCGAGCCGGACAAGGTCTTTTACCAGCAGCTGACAATCAAAGACATCCCCCATCTCGTGGAGGAGCACTTCCTCAAAGGGCGGCCGGTCGAGAAGTTCATGTACTCCCCGCCCGAGGACAAGACCCCGATCCCGGTGCTGAACGACATTGCCTTCTTCAAGGGTCAGGTCCTGATCGCACTGCGCAACCGGGGCCTGATCGACCCGGAAAAGATCGATGAATATATCGCCCGCGACGGCTACACGGGCATGGCTAAGGCCCTCACTGAAATGACCGCAGAAGAAGTCCTCGAAGAGGTGAAGCGAGCCGGCCTGAGGGGACGCGGAGGCGGCGGATTCCCCACGGGATTGAAGTGGGAGTTCGTTCGCAGGGCTTCCACCACTAACGGCGGCATCAAATACATCGTGTGCAACGGTGACGAGGGCGACCCGGGTGCATTCATGGACCGCAGCATCCTTGAAGCAGATCCGCATTCCGTTATTGAAGGCATGGTTATCGGAGCCAAGGCCATCGGGGCCCAGCAGGGATTCGTGTATGTACGGAACGAATACCCCCTGGCCCTCAAGCGGCTGAACATCGCGCTCGACGCCGCGCGTGACTATGGACTCCTGGGTGAAAATATTCTGGATTCGGGTTTCGACTTCGACATCAAGGTGATCCGGGGAGCCGGCGCGTTTGTGTGTGGCGAAGAGACCGCCCTGCTGGCGTCCATCGAGGGCCGACTGGGCGAACCCCGCCCACGGCCGCCTTATCCGGCCGAGAAGGGCCTTTGGGGCCAGCCCACCTGCGTCAACAACGTCGAGACCTGGGCCAACGTCCCGGTTATCATCAACCGCGGAGCTGACTGGTACCACTCTATCGGGACCAAGACCAGCAAGGGCACCAAGGTGTTTTCCCTGGTTGGGAAGATCAACAACACCGGCCTGGTAGAGGTGCCCATGGGCATCTCCCTGAGGGAGATCGTCTACGACATCGGAGGCGGCATCCCCGGCGGCAAGGAATTCAAGGCCGTGCAGACGGGAGGCCCCTCCGGCGGATGCATCCCCAAGGAAAAGATCGACCTCCCCATTGACTACGAGAGCCTCAGCGATGCCGGTTCCATGATGGGCTCGGGAGGCATGGTGGTCATGGACGAGGAAACCTGCATGGTGGATGTGGCCAAGTACTTCCTGTCATTCACCCAGGACGAATCCTGCGGAAAATGTACTCCCTGCCGGGAAGGCACCAAGGAGATGCTCAACATCCTGACCAAGATCACGGAAGGCAAGGGCACGGAGGAGGACCTGACGCTGCTCCAGGAGCTGGCCCAATCCATCAAGGACTCAGCCCTGTGCGGGCTGGGCAACACGGCTCCCAACCCGGTCCTCACCACCTT
>JBGUED010000364.1:0-3209 GCA_041821525.1 Candidatus Aminicenantaceae bacterium
GTATGATGCTCATGGGTTGTCTCCTTTGTTAAAGGGGAGTGGTACATTTAGCGCTCTAAATGTACCACTCCCCTTTATATTTATATCCGGTAAACTGGCGGCGGCGATGGCTTGGCCCACGCGGCGGTTCTTCTCGTCCGGAAGCTGCATGGCGATCTTTTCAGCCAGCACCGGGGGGCGGAAGCCCGGGTCGAGTGGGGGCTGGAACTTGGGTTTGATCAGGTTGAAGCAGTCGTTCATCTGTACCAATGCCTTCGCCTCCATTCCTCATATCATATGTTCAGATTGATGGCCAGGAGTTTCATCTCGGTCATCTCTTCGATGGCATAGCGCAGGCCCTCCCGGCCAAATCCCGACTCCTTGATGCCGCCATAGGGCATGTGGTCGATGCGGAAGGTCGGCACGTCGTTCACGATCACGCCGCCCACATCCAGGCGCCCGTACGCCTGGTAAGCCTTGTTGAGGTCATTGGTGAACACTCCAGCCTGCAGCCCGTAGATCGAGTTGTTGACCGCCTTCAAGGCCTCCTCATAGTCATGGTACCTGTAGACCACCACCACGGGCGCAAAGGCCTCCTTCCAGGAGATCCTCAGCTCCGGCCGCACGTCGGTCAGGATCGTGGGCTCGAACATGGCGCCGTCCCGATTGCCCCCGATCACGATGCGCGCCCCATTGTCGACCGCCTCATTGATCCACTCCTCGGTCTGTTCGGCCGCCTCCAGGTTGATCATGGGCCCGATGTCGGTGTTTATGTCCAGGGGGTCGCCCATGCGCAGCTTTTCCACGGCCGACACAAAATCGGCCATAAAACGCTCATAGATGGCATCATGCAGGAAGATCCTCTGGATGGATATGCAGACCTGCCCTGAGTAGGCAAAGCTCCCCATGACCGTCCTGGGGACCGCATACTCGAGGTTGGCGTCGGGTTCGACCACTACAGCGGCATTTCCGCCCAGTTCGAGGGTGACCATCTTTTTGTGGGCCTTTTTTTTGAGATCCCAACCGATATCAGGGGAGCCGGTGAAGGTGATCATCTTGACGCGCTCGTCCTCCACCAGTGGCTCAGCCGCCTCATAGCCGCAGGGCACGGCATTGAAGCCCCCGGCCGGGTAGTCGGTCTCGGCCACGATCTCGGAGAGGAGCATGGTCGTGGGCGACACTTGCGAGGCAGGGCGCACGATAAAGGCATTGCCAGTGGCCAGCGCGGGCGCCACCTTGTGGGCCACGAGATTGAGCGGGAAATTGAAGGGGGTGATGCCGGCGATCACCCCGAGCGGAAAATGCCCGACGATCCCCCAGCGTTTCTTGGTCTGGGGCGTGAGGTCCAGGGGGACCACCTCCCCATAGATGCGCTTGGCCTCCTCCGAGGCGATCTTGAAGGTGTTGGCCCCGCGCGAGGCCTCGGCCTGGGCATATTTGAGGGGCTTACCGGACGAGAGCACGATCGATTCTGCGATCTCGTCGCTGCGCCGGCTTATCTCGGACGAGATCCTCTCGAGGGCGGTGGCCCGGTCATAGGACGAGAGCTTGCGTGTCTTGGCGAACGCGGCCTGGGCATCGGTAATGGCCTGCTCCACCTGAGCCCGGCCTGCAAAGTGGACCTTGGCCGCCACCGCGCCGTCATACGGGGATTTTATCTCGCGTACGCAGGCGCCGTCTTCCCATTTTCCATTAATGAGCAGCTTATATTCCTTCATCCAGGCCTCCGTTTTGCAGCTATTATATCATCAAAGAACGAAAAAGGGGGACCGCAAATAAAGGGGAGTGGTACATTTAGCAGCAGCAAAGGGGAGTGGTACATTTAGCGCTCTAAATGTACCACTCCCCTTTACTCCCCTTTACTCTCCCCTTTTTTCTGTCCCAGATTTTTCTTTTGTGATACTATTACCCCGCAAAAGAAAACGCAGATCATGAACGTACTGATCGTCGAAGGCCACGCTTCCCTGTCCCAGATCATCGAGACCTCCCTGCTGGTCTCCCGCATCGACACCATCGACACTCCCAACATCGGCGCCATCCTGGGTCACATCCAGGTCAACGACACCCACGTTGTCTTCTTCGACTACGACAGAGACCAGGAAAGGGCCCTGGCCCTCCTCCACGCTCTCAAACACCTCGATGCCTACGTCGAGGTCGTCTTCATCGGCGCCCCACTTGGCGACCTCACGGTCATGGAGCTCATCAACCAGGGCCTCACCGAATATCTGGCCAAACCGGTTCGCCCCCCGACCATCCTCGACATCCTCAAGAAGGTCCGCGACCGCAAGATGCTCCGCCAGGAGACCTTCCAGCTCGAACGCCGCCTGGCCAAGAAGTACTTTTTCCAGGGCATCGTCGGCAAAAACCCCTACATGCTCGAGATCTTCTCCCTGATCGAAAAGATCGCCCAGTATTTCTCGACCATCCTGATCACGGGTGAGACCGGAACCGGCAAGGAGATGATCGCAAACGCCATCCACGCCATGTCCCGCACCGGGAACAAGATCCTCGTGATCTGTGACTGCGTCTCCATCCCCGACACCCTGATCGAGTCTGAGCTCTTCGGTTATGCCAGGGGTGCCTTCACTGGGGCGGACAAAGATAAAAAAGGCCTGTTCGCCCAGGCAGAGGACGGCATCATCCTCCTGGACGAGATCGGCGACATCCCCCACACCTTCCAGGCCAAGCTCCTGCGGGTGATTGAAAAGGGAGAGTACCGCCCGCTGGGTACGACCGAGAACTTGATGGCCAACGTGCGCATCATCGCCTCCACCAACCGCGATCTCAGGGAGTGTGTACGGAACGGCTCCTTCCGAGAGGACCTCTTCCACCGCCTTAACAAGGTCGAGATCCACCTCCCTCCCCTGCGCGATAAGCCGGAAGATATCCCGCTGCTCATCCGGTATTTCCTGGACAACTTCAACGACAAGTTCAAGAAAGAGATCCGGGGAGTGTCGCGGCGCGTACAGAAGCTCTTCCTGAAATATGAGTGGCCGGGCAACATCCGCGAGCTCGAGAATGTGCTGGAGCGGGCCGCCATGCTGTGCATGAAAGAGTTCATCGACATCGATGACCTTCCCGAGGAGCTCCAGGAGAAGTTTGCCTCCAAGAGCCACCTGCCGTTCCTGGGGCGGGACCAGCTGTCCTCACTCGAAGACCTGGAAAAGGATTACATCCTGTATCTTCTGGACCTTACCAAGCACAACATGCTGAAGACAGCCAAGATCCTC
>JBGUED010000365.1:0-3196 GCA_041821525.1 Candidatus Aminicenantaceae bacterium
CTCCGGCTGAGCCGTTCTCCAGTTGCCATATGGAAAGCAGCATGCCTTTGACTTCAGCTGAAACGGGTGCTCCCTCCGGCGAAAATGGCATCTCGCCCATGGCATGCTCGCTGAATACGATATCCTGCTCCACTGTCTCCTCATTCAGGTCCAGGGCATAATTCCACGGGGTTGTGGCATAAACCTCCCAGTCCCCATGCGGCAGTTCTCGATGAGGCTGCTCCGTGTTGACCCGTTTCCACTCCTCCTCCAGCTTGAGCGCATAGATCAGGGGGCCTCTCTCCACCGCCAGGGCATTGTTGTAGCGTCGTGAGGCCCGCACACGCATGGGGAGCCGGAGCATTATGCGGTCGTCCCCTTCCCACCTCCGTTCCAGCTTATAAAACGTTCCGGCCTCAAGGTCCTCCATGAGTTCATCACCGATGGTAAGAGAAGCCTCCTTTGCCCAGCCCGGGATGCGCAGGTGGAGCGGGAACCGCACCGGTTCTTCCACCTGCACGCGGATCGCGATGTCTTCCCGAAAGGGATATTGTGTATCAACCTCGATCTCGACAGGGATCCCGTCTATGACGGTGTGGACGACACAGGGCGCGTAGGCCGCAGCTGCCAGCCCGTTGTCCGCGATACTCCGCATCCACAGGTGCGCTCCGAACTT
Organism: Candidatus Aminicenantaceae bacterium; assembly: GCA_041821525.1. GTDB lineage: Bacteria > Acidobacteriota > Aminicenantia > Aminicenantales > Aminicenantaceae > JAUXEH01. The sequence goes on from JBGUED010000365.1 coordinate 656, forward strand.
GGGCCATCCCTGGCTGAGGTTGGCTGTGCAGCAGCCGTAGTTCGGTTCCAGGCCGTAGATATTGGAATCCGGGCCGTTGGTGGTCCATAGCCGGTTTTCCTTGATGCTGCATTCGACCTGGTTGACCTGCTGGTCATACTGGTGGGCCCACATATCCGGACTAAAGGTGGCAGGCAGGGCATTGAAGGCAATCTTTTCCAGCCTGTCCCCGAACTCCGGCTCTCCGGTCACAGACAATAAGAGTTCGAGAGAATACAGGTACTCCATGACGGCGCAGAGCTCGGTCCCCTGAGAGGGATTCCGTCCTGCAAAACACTCGTCACCGGTGAACATCCCGGTCACCTGACCATGGTAGCGGTCCTGCAGCCGCATCATATCCCGGACCATGACCAGGTCCCTATCCTCAGCGCTCAGGCGCCACCAAAGCGCTGGGGCCTTGACCGCCATGGCATTGTTGACGACATGCCCCATGTAGGTCCATTTCCCCTGGGGCGTAGGTTGGGTCAAGGGCCAGCGGCGATAGAAATCGATCCAGTTAAAGCCCTGGGCATGGAGCTTGACCGCCAAGTCCAGGAGCCAGCCTTCCTCGGTCTGTTCGTGCAGCCAGTATATGGCGATCAGGGACTCGAACCAGCGGTACTTTCCCCAATTGAAGAGCGGCCTGGCATCGATATGGTCGTCCACCCAGCGCAGGCAGCGCTCCACTGCGCCCGGGACCCTCTCGTCTCCGGTGGCCTCATGGTACTGGATCAATGGTTTCAGTATCAAGAAGATCGCCCAGAGGTCAAAACGCCCCTCTTCATCTCCGGGAGCGATCCAGCCCGATTCATTTTGGCCAGCAAGGATGCCGTCCATGTATTTCATGACTCGGGCCTTGAGTTCCTCATCATCCAGTAGAAAAGCCAGGGGCACAACCCCGTCCAGCCAGTAGGGCGCCCGCTCCCAGGCGTCTGCTTCTCCTCCGAACCAGGCACTGTCCTTGATATCCGGCCAGAACTCATCCAGGTGGCCGCTCAATCCATCCGCCTGCAGACGAAGCTGGCCCTGCAGCCATCCCGTTGGCTTGATGCTGCCCAGCGGAAGCGGCTGCATGGCTACCGGTCTCAGGCTCTGTTTCCCGGGATGTTGGGCACCCACAGATATGATGTTCTCCTCCTTCCTGGTCTCTGTTTCCGTTCCTGTACAAGACACGAGTCCCAAGAGCAGCCCCAAGGCTAAAACCGGCACCAAGGCATATCTCATCTCTTCTCCTCTAACTCCTGTTCTCAGACCCATACCGTGCGAAACAGGATTTCTTCTCCAGAACCATACCCATGGTTCCTTCAAGTGTTCACCCCGAGTTTCATTGCTGGTTAGGGTCCTGAAAGGCTGGATTCGGAGCAGGTACCGCGGCTGCGATATCACGCAGCCAGTCCTCCAGCAGGTTTTTCAGTTCCGTGCTTTTTTCTGTGAACTCGACCGAGAGGTCGTGCTGTTCTGCCATGTCTTTCCGGATGTTATAGAGCTCGAGATGGTCGTCCTCATAGAAACGGATCAGTTTGAGATCCCCAAATCGTACCGCCGACCCCGGAGTCCCGCCCTGGTTTCCGTAGTGGGGATAGTGCCAGAAGACCGGGCGCTCGGGCAGCTCCTTCGCATGTTTCAGCAGCGGGACCAGGCTCACGCCATCCAGGTGCTGGCCGGGTCGCAACGGCAGGCCGGCCATCTCCAGGATGGTGGGATAAAAATCCGTACTGACCACGAGTTCGTCACACACACGTCCCGACTCAACCACACCAGGCCAGCGGACGATCATGGGCTCGCGGATCCCCCCTTCGTACAACCAGCCCTTCCCGGCCCGCAGCGGCAGGTTCGAGGTGGGATGACCTTCCGAGGTCGAGAGGCCGCCGTTATCCGACATCAGGAACACCACGGTATTCTCCTCCAGCTTCAAGTCCCGGAGCTTGTCCAGGACCTTGCCTACCGCCTGATCCATGGCCTCCACCATGCCCGCATATACGGCATGGTTCTGGACCAGCCGAACTTTGCGCTCCCCTTCTTGTCCCCAGGCATCTTCCTGGACGCCCAGCCTCTCGGCTTTGCCGCGATATTTTTCCTCCAGATCCGGTCTGGCTATCAGCGGTGTATGGACCGAATAGAACGACAGGTAGGCCAGGAAGGGCCCGTCCTGCATCTCCTCTATGAACCGGCAGGTTTCCTCTGCCAGGCGGTCCGGGAGATGTTCGCCTTCAACGCCGTCCGCAAGCCTGGGATTGCCATAAGGAGAGAAGTACTTGTTTCCGCCGTACGGGCCTCCTCTCTCCCAGCCTCCACGGTTGACATCGAATCCCTGATCTTCGGGATAATATCCCTCAGGGCCCAGGTGCCATTTGCCTGCAAAAAAGGTGGCGTATCCCGATTCCTTCAAGGCCTCGGCCAGAGTGATCTCCTCCAGAGGAAGATGATCGAGATAGGGAGCCGGCAGGAGGGGCTTGTGGCGTGTCCAGTGTTGGGAAACGGTATCGGGCTGGGGCGCGCCGAAATAGTCCGTGGTCTTGAGCC
>JBGUED010000366.1:0-3194 GCA_041821525.1 Candidatus Aminicenantaceae bacterium
GATCCTGGGGATGCTCGAGACCGTGCCACCCCTCCCTGATGACGACCTCCCCCGTGTCATCCCGGATAAAGGAGTAGGTCTTCCCGGAATCGAGATCTTGCCGGATCACGGAATACAGCCGGGCAAAGGTCACCGTGATCCGCTCCCCTTCCGTGTAGGTGTCGATCTCTCCGGTGTCCAGGATCCGCTGCTCCGGCAATTCCAGAGATCCGGCCGGCTTGACCGTGTACTCGACGAAGCTCTCGAGTCCGTTGCGGAGGCTGATGCTTTGCCCGGCGATCCCGCGGGCCACTCGCAGCTGCCGCTTAAGATGCGGGTCTGTGACCTCAGGCTCCTTGGCCTTGCAGGCCGCCAGCCCCAGGACCAGAGCCAGCGCCGCTATCCCTATCCTGACTAACCGCATATCTCTCATACTGGGATTATATCATTTTCTTTTGGGGACGGACCATGGAATATAGCTGCATTATTTGCTTTTTTTCGCCTGAAAAATGTACCATGAGGGAAATCGACAGGATTCCTGATATGAAAGATATCAAACAGCTTTATTGTGAGGAGTGGAACAGATTCAAGGCCAGCCACCTGAAGATCTTCCTGCTGGCGCTGCTCCTGTTTATCCTGGTGGCCGTCCTGAGCTACACCTACCTTCTCGGGCATCCTGACCTCACAGAACAGAAATTCCTGGAGCTCGCAGAGAAGCTGCTCGAAAAGGTCCCGGTGGACAAGGGAAGGCTGGTTATGAGTGCCGCCATCCTCATGAGCAACCTCGTGGCCGTGTCTCTGGTGGTGGGGATGGGGCTCGTTCCCTTCATGTTCCTGCCGGCGCTCGGTGTCATCCTCAACGGAGCGGCCATGGGTGTCATGAGCGCATTCATGACGCTGCGCGGCGTCGACCTGGGCTCTCTGCTGCTGTTCGGCCTGGCTCCCCACGGCATCATCGAGATTCCCACCTTCCTCTATGCCTGCACATTGGGAATCGCGCTCTGCCTCGGGCTGACCCGCTTCATCATTAAAGAGCTGTTCGGCCGGGGGAATCCTGCGGCACCGCCCTCCCCCGGCGCTAAAGGTTCGGAAGAAAGCTTCACCGATCTCTTGAAACACACGTTCAGGACCTTTGTCCTGGTCATTGTCCCTCTCATCCTGCTGGCCGCCGTGATCGAGGCCTTCATCACCCCGCTCCTCATCCACGCCTTCATCGGCGACCTCCACCTCCTTTAGCGCTCCGACAATCGCAACCGATTGATTCTATATAAGTTAACATCATAGAGAACCCCCTATTTCGCTTTAGACTGCAATTTTCACCCCCAAAAATCAGCCTCTTAGGAGATCGGGATCCGCAAAATCCTGGGCGCATCAATCCCGGGGATTTTTTTGCTGCTCCTGAAGGAATTCGCCAAGGGGGTACTGATCGCCAACGTGATCGCCTGGCCCTTATCATCTCTTCGCTGTTTTTATGAAATATTTTCTAGAGACCTTTACAAACAGTGAAAACAGATATATAAAAAAGTATATCCGTATACATCGAATAAGGGAGGCTAAAATGAAAAGACTATGTATCACCCCTATCCTGATCCTTCTACTTGTGGTTCCCGTCCTGAATCAGGTAGTCGAAGAAGCAGAAATCGGAGAGCTTGTCATAGGCCATGTCCCCACACAACTCCATACAAACGCAGCACATAATGCCTATGTGAAGGCGCTGTGCTCGGGCCTTGCCAATTTTTATCCGAGTCAGGCGGATTGGGCAATCCTGGATTTTGCTACATATTGGCTCAGCAGCCAGGATTGGAATATCGTGTTCGTAGCCGTAAACTACTCCAATCAGGATGCCAAAATTAAGGTCGAGATGGAGATGTTGTACAACGACGGACAATCGCGTTTCTACAAGAAATTCAACACAACGATAAAATCCGGAGATATTATGCTTTACACTTTTGACGTGACCTCCAAAGTACGAAACGGCGTGGAGAGTCTGTTTACAGTAAACGGCAGGATCTCGGGATCCGGAATGGGGAACACAAACCAGGTCTCATCGCAAGTCTATATCTATTAAAATAGGAGCTCCGACAATCGCAACCGATTGATTCTATGTGAATTAATATCCTAGAGGACCCCTCATTTCGCCTTAGAGCTTCTTTTTTGCCCCTGGTTTTGAACCTCTAAGGTGAGTTTGGCCACCCGCCCCTCTGAGCCGGCCGCCCATCCCGTGCGCCCGCCCTGTGCCAGGTTCATGCAGTAATACCCTTCATCCGCCAGCGACCTCAAGGCCCTACCGCCATCCCTCCTGACCCACACGCCGAAAGAGACAAATAAATCACAAGCCACCAGGTTTTTTTAGTGCAGAAATCCCAGCCCAGCATAGGAGTTGCATTCCTGTGTCTTAAGCCGGTACACTTGGGAAAATCCATGTGGTTCGACCTATCTCTAACCCAATGGCTGGTCCTCATCGGCTGCAGTCTCCTCATCGGCATGGCCAAGGCCGGCATCCAGGGCACGGGCCTCATGATGGTTCCCATCATGGCCTACGTCTTTGGGGGCAGGCCTTCAACAGGCCTGGTTCTCCCCATGCTGATTTTCGCCGACATCTTTGCCGTCCGCTACTACAACCGCCATGCCCAGTGGGGACACATCTTCCGGCTCATACCCTGGGCTGTGGTCGGGGTTCTCGTCGGAGTCTTTGTGGGCGCCCGCGTATCGGAGGCCGCATTCAAGACGATCATGGGCATCATCATCTTTATCGGGATCGCGGTCATGATCTGGCGGGACCTCCGCAAACTGGAATCCCTCCCTGACCGGCGATGGACCGCCCCCCTCACCGGCACAGCAGGCGGCTTCGCCACCATGATGGGGAATGCTGCCGGCCCCATCATGTCGCTCTATCTCCTGGCTATGCGCCTGCCCAAGCTGAACTTCATCGGGACGGCCGCCTGGTTCTTCTTCCTCGTCAACGTCTTCAAAGTCCCCTTCCATGTCCTCTCCTGGAAGACCATTTCCCTCCAGACGCTGGCCCTCAACCTGGCCATGGCGCCCCCCCTCATCGGAGGGCTTTATCTAGGGATAAAGATCGTGAAGGTGATCCCGGAGAAAGCCTATCGGATTCTGGTGATCGTCACAACGGCCACGGCCGCCGCGTTCCTGCTCCGGTGAGATCCGACTCTCCCTTCCCCCCTGTAAAAAACAAATACCCCTGGCCGGACTCG
>JBGUED010000367.1:0-3185 GCA_041821525.1 Candidatus Aminicenantaceae bacterium
GGCCACATAGGTGTATATGGAGTTGTTGAACCACTGGGCCAGGAACTCCTCCGGGTAGGTGGAGATAGAGGCCGCCGCCTCGAAATGGAGGTGGGAGTTCGCCGGGACCTCTTCCAGAATACCCGTGACCTGGAAATCCAGGACCGTGCCGTTCCAGTCGACGGTGAGTGTCCGGCCCAGGATGTCTTCGCTGCCTCCTCCCAGATATTGCTGTGCCATCTCACGAGTCAGGACGATGGACTTGGGCTGGATCAGTGCGGTCTCTGGATCGCCCTCTTCTAGATGAAAATCGAAAACCTGGAACAGCGTGTTGTCGGAAAAGATCATCCGCTGTCGGCGGAATATGCTTCGGTGGTCCTTGATGGCCAGCTCTTCCGTTTCGATGCGCACATAGCCCTCGACCTCAGGATAGTCCCGGACCAGGGAGGGCCCATAAGGGCCCGAGGTAATGGGCGCCTGCCCGTGGATATCTCGGAAGTCGACCTTCCGCTCCACCCGGAAGATGTTGTCCGCCTGGGAATGGAACCGGTCATAGCTCAGCTCATCGCGGACCCAGAGAAAGATCATGAGGCAGGCGGCCAGTCCGATGGCCAGCCCCAGGATGTTGATCGAGGAGTACAGCCTGCTGCGGAACAGGTTCCGCAGCGCGATCTTGAGATAATTGAGGAGCATTTGTCCCTCCTGTGGAGTAGTGGTTATCAGTCATAGAAACGAAAAACAGGGCGGGAAGGTTCCTTGTTAGTAGAACACCGAGTAGCTGATGAACCGGATGCCGCTGCTGTTGGGGCTAAAACGGTAGCCGATGCCCAGGCGGTCAAAGCTGAAAAACCAGAGTTTGAAGGGGGTATTTTTGCTCAAGCTGATCCCGATCTCCCATTCCCAGGACAAGCTGATCGGATCCCTGCCGGGATTCCACAGGATGTCGAGGCCCTCAAAATAGTTGTAGTAGAGCACCGTGGTCCTCAAGAAGAGAGGTTCTGTGCCCATCTCCAGGCTCCCCAGGCGCTGGTTCCACTCGAGGCCCGTGGTCAGGATCGAGATGGCTTCTGTCCCCCCATTGCGGGGAGTAAAACCATAGCTGCCCACACTGTTCAGCAGGGCGAAATCCGTGTTGAACAGGCGGAACGTCAGTCGGCTGTTGATTCCTCCCCAGTAGATCCAAGCAGCGTCTCGGGAGTCGCCCAGCTCGGCCCCCCCGCCGAAGTTGCCGAAGAGCTGGACGTCCCAGTTCCTGAGCAGCGGGATCTGCAGCATCACGCCCGGAGTGAAACTGACCTGCCGGACATTGGGCGAAAGCAGCTCGGTAAGCGAAAATTCATGTAGCCCGATGGTCACGGGCAGTCTGATTTCTAAGTAGAATTTCCGCCCGCCCAGGTGATTCTGGAAGCTGAAAGATTTTTTTATGGTTGGCCGGATGCGGAAGACAAAGGTTCGGGAGTCCTCGCCGAGCTGGTAGATCCCGGTCCCAAAAGCTGCGGCGTAAGCCCAGTGGATCAGGTTGGTGTCGGGCAGGCCTACCTGCTGTCCCAGGGAACCAGGCGGCAGGAAGACCAGGACAGCCAAAAACATGGGGAGCAAACAACGTGCGGCTCCCTGCAACATGTGCCGGCACGCTGTAACTTCCCTGAGTTTGACACGCATTATCGAGTCCTTTTCCGCGAATCAGCATATAACATAACGTGTCACACGATGCAAACCAGGCTGCAGTTCATGCCTAAGAAGAATGAGTGTTGGAAGGCTAGCCCTTCATGTGGGGTTTCGTGGCCTTGATCTTCACGCTTACAACCGTCCTACCCAAACGAAGGAGCTCTTCAGCGGACACATCTACATGGGCCAGAACATCTTTGATCATGGGATCATCGGGCATCAAGTCCGTCATAAAGGCCGCTTCTTCCAGCACCTGTATGTCCTGGAAGCCCGCTGATTCGATCGTCTGGAGATAGTCCTGCTTCAAGCTGGCTCCTGCCACGCAGCCCACGTAGGCCTCGATCGAGGCCTGGACGGATGCGGGCAGGTCCTCCAGCAGCACGATGTCCGAGACCATGATCCGGCCTCCCGGCTTGAGCACCCGGAACGCCTCGCTGAAGACCTTCTCTTTGTGCGTCGAGAGGTTGATCACGCAGTTGGAGATGATGATGTCCACGCTGCCGCCTTCGACCGGAAGATCTTCGATCTCCCCCTGGCGGAATTCCACGTTCGCATAGTTTCCCTTAAGGGCGTTTTTCCGGGCTTTGGCCAGCATCTCGGATGTCATGTCCACGCCGATGACTTGGCCCTCCGGACCCACTCGGGAAGCGGCCAGAAAACTGTCGAAGCCGGCACCGGAGCCAAGATCCAGGACCGTATCTCCGGGTTTCAGTGAAGCCAGGGCAAGGGGATTTCCACAGCCCAGGCCCAGGTTGGAGCCCTCTGGTACGGTCTGCAGTTCCTGGTCGGAATAGCCGATCCGGCGTCCGACCTCATCTGCACTCGGGCTGCCGGCGCAGCAGGATGACGATGGCCCGCAGCCGGAGCCGCTTGCTGTAGCGATCTGCCCATACTTCTCTTTGACGATATCCTTGATCTGATATTTGTTCATAGCCTGATTCTCCTTTTTTTTGTCTTATTCCTGATCCAGTTCCTGTACCATGGGGCCTAGCATTTCCTTGACCATGGCGGAGAAGCCTTCTGTCTTGATGAGCGAGATGCAGCAGATCCGGTCTTCCTTTTCCCAGGTCACAACAGCCAGCTTGTCTCCGGCCCGGAGCCCGGCCTTTTCGCGGATCTCCTTGGGGATCACCATCTGCCCTCGCTCGTCTATGCTGGTCACGGCCTCTATGTGGCAGCAGGAAGGATTGGTTTTCATATCCATTTGCGGTCTCCTTTGTGTTTATATTGAATAATCTGATAAATCAGAATATACAGAAAAAGCAGAGCAATGTCAAGCCCAGCCCCCAAGCACTGAGATGATTTTTTGGTCCTCTGTCAAGGCTTTACCCTCAAGGGAAATGTTGATACGATACTATTGATGCCGAGTCATGCATTTCTTGGATGGCCCCTGCCTCCTGTGTGACCGCAGCTGACCGGTAGAGGAACTGCTCCTCCGACCGATGAGTCACCAGGGGAATACGCATGTGGGATACAGAAACGATTCTGGGAGAAGGAACATGAAATCGATCCGCCTTTGCTTCATCTGCCTTGTGCTG
>JBGUED010000368.1:0-3178 GCA_041821525.1 Candidatus Aminicenantaceae bacterium
GATGCCCTCCTGGAACAGGGAGGACGCCAGGCTCGTCAGGCCCGGGCCATCCAGGAAGGGCTTGCAGTAGTCAGGGCCAAGCTGGTGACGGCCGAGGGCCCCTATCCCCAGCCTATGCTCCTCGCTCAGATCGAATACCTCCTCGGCATGATCGATCGTGCGGACCAGAAGCCGGGGCGGGACGCCTACCTCCGCTTCGATGAACTGAAGCTCATGCTCCAGCAGTGCCGGGAGGAGATCGATCAGGCTCTGAAAAACCGATAATCACGACATTGACTTTCGAAAATTGTTGTGTTATAAAATTTTCCAGGTTTTGTAGATGTTAGTTTTTACCCAGGGCCATTCCCGCCTACAAGAGTGATTCCCCGTGTTATCAGTTTCCCCTTCTTCAGTTTCTCCCGCCCCATCGCGGCTTCCCTCGATGAGGCGTTGGTCTTGCCGGTATGGTCAACGGCCCGATCTGTATTGGGGTCTGTTTCATCGCAAAGGATCGCTCCCTTTAGCGAGGTGGAGACCTGAGTCCTTGGGTAAGGTATTTATTTTGAGGAGGTCCTTACGTGGCTAAAGGGACAATTAAATGGTTTGACGAACGGAAGGGTTACGGCTTCATCGCCGGGGAAGACGGAAAGGATGTATTCGTGCATTTCTCTTCCATCAGCATGGCCGGGTTCAAGACCCTCGCCGAGGGTGATGAGGTCACCTTTGATGTCGAGGAAAACGAGCGCGGCCTGGTAGCAAAGAACGTCAGCAAAGCATAGTACTCGCGTCAACACCGATCTGTCTTAACAGCGGGGAGGAGTGCGCTCCACTCCCTCCCTGTGTCCCTTTTTGTGCAATTTTCCCTTGACGCATCTCGGTCGAAAGACATATATCTTATCTGTGCCTGGCCCGGATCATCCGCGAGTTCAATCCTGGTCAGCTGGACAGTTTCATTGATTCGCTTCATGTCTTGGAGGTGCCATGTCAAAGAAGAACAACAAGCCGGGCCTCGGTTTCCTTATCCTTGTGGTTGTGTTCGCGCTCCTGGGGTCACTGGGATATTCGAGAGAGGAACCACGGGATGCCCTCTTAAAGAGCCTGGAGTGGCGCAATATAGGGCCTGCCAACATGGGCGGCCGCATCTCCGATATCCAGGCCCTGGACACGGACTTTCGGGTCGTGATCGTAGCATCCGCCTCCGGCGGCGTCTGGAAGACCACCAATGCCGGGACCACATGGGAGCCGATCTTTGATGGTTACGGCTCCGGCTCCATAGGCGCTGTGGGGCTGTTCCCGCAGGATCCGGACATCATATGGGTCGGGACCGGGGAGGCAAATGTCCGCAACAGCGTGGGGTGGGGTGATGGGATCTACAAGTCCATAGATGGGGGAAATACCTTCATAAACCTGGGTCTGAAAGACACTCACCACATCGCCAAGATCGCCACCCACCCCACGGATCCCGATATCGTTTATGCTGCAGCCCAGGGGCACCTTTGGGGGCACACCGGTCAGCGGGGTCTCTTCCGAACAGCGGATGGGGGACGGACCTGGGAGCGGCTCTCCGGAGGCCTGCCTGACGATGGCCGGACCGGGTGCACTCATGTCATGCTGGATCCCCAGAACGCCGATGTGATCTACGCGGCCTTCTGGGAGCGGCTGCGGCGGCCCTTCCGCTTTGACAGCGGCGGGCCCAACAGCGGGCTCTTCAAGTCTGTGGACGCCGGCCGTACCTGGAAAAAGCTGACGAACGGGCTCCCTGAGGGCGACATCGGGAGGATCGGCATCGCCGTCTTTCGTAAGGATCCCCGTATCGTGATGGCCATCGTCGAACACGGCTACCAGCCGCGTCGGCGTTCGGAAGAGTATGAGGACATGACAAAGCTGGGCACCGGCATCTACCGCTCAGAAGATGGAGGGGAGACCTGGGCCTATCTCAACCGCTACAATGTGCGTCCGTTCTATTACAGCCAGATCTACATCAATCCCCTCGATGCGGACAGGGTGTATGTCATGGGGACTCAGGCCATGGTCTCCTATGACGGCGGCAGGACCCTAACGGAGGGCATGCCCGGCATCGCCGGGGATTTTCATGTCATGTGGCTCGATCCGGGAAACCAGGACCGCTACTATGTGGGCAACGACAAAGGGATTTCTATCACGCACGATCACGGAGAGCACTACAATTTTTTCGACAACTTCTGCATATCCCAGATCTACAACATCTCTGCAGATTTCCGAGATCCTTATTCCGTGTATGTCGGCCTGCAGGACAATGGAATCTGGGGGGGGCCCTCCAACAGCCGTGATATTGTAGGCATCACCAACGACGATTGGTTCAAATTCCACAGTGGAGACGGCTTTGTCACGGCCGTCGATCCCCTGGATTGGACCACGGTCTATTCCGAGAGCCAGGGAGGCCGGATGCGGCGCAACCACGCTGTGTTCCGGCAGGTGTCCGTCGGAATCACCCCCAGCTTACGGAACACGCTCAACTGGAAAGAAGCGATCCCCAAGGCGCCCGATGCCGCCCATCCCTCCCTGCGCATGAATTGGAACACTCCCTTCATCATCTCCCCACACAATCCGCGGACTCTTTACTATGGGGCCAATTTCCTCTTCAAGAGTGTCGACCGCGGCGACACTTGGCAGATCATCAGTCCGGACCTGTCCACCAATGATCCGGTAAAGACCAACCGGGAGAGCGGGGGCGTGACCAGGGATGTGACCAGCGCCGAAACCCACTGCTCCATCGTAACCCTCTCGGAATCCCCCCTGAAGCCGGGAGTGATCTGGGCCGGGACCGACGACGGCAATGTCCAGCTCACTCAAGATGACGGCGCCTCCTGGACCAACCTGAGGGACCGGATCCCGCGAGTTCCGGAGGGCCTCTGGGTGAGCCGTGTGGAGGCGTCCCATCACGACCTCGAGACCTGTTATGTGACCTTTGACGGGCACCGCAGCGATGATTTTCGGCCTTTTGTGTTCCGCACGCGCGACCTGGGCCAGACCTGGGAGGACATCACCTCGGATCTTCCGGCAGGACACTGTACGTATGTCATCCGCGAGGACCCAAAGAACCCGGACCTCCTGTTCGTGGGGACCGAGTTCACCGCCTTCGTATCCTGGGACGGCGGCAAGGCCTGGAAGCGGCTCGACAATCAGCTGCCGACGGTGGCAGTCCATGATCTGCTCATCC
>JBGUED010000369.1:0-3173 GCA_041821525.1 Candidatus Aminicenantaceae bacterium
AGATATCGGATGACCTTTTCGTCATGTGTAGCAAAGATGAAGGTGGTCTCCAGGTTCTGGTTGAGCGCTACCATGGTGTCCAGTATGTGAAAGGAGTTTTCCGCATCCAGGTTTGCGGTGGGTTCGTCCGCCAGAATGATCTTCGGCTTCTTGACCACGGCCCGGGCTATGGCCACCCGCTGGCTCTGTCCGCCCGAAAGCTGTGCGGGCTTGGACTTGGCCCGGTCTGCCAGGCCCACCCACTCCAACGCGTCCATGGTCATCTTTCTACGCTCCTCTGCTGTGTAATCCAGGAGCAGGAGCGGGAACTCGACGTTCTCGAACACCGTGTACACCGGCAGCAGGTTGAAAGTCTGGAAGATGAATCCGATGTGCTGGTTGCGGAGGTCTGCCGCCTGCCGGTGGCTGAGATCCTCGATCCTGTGGTCCATGACCACGGCGCTCCCCTCGGTGGGCTGGTCCAGGGAGCCGAGGATGTTGAGCAGCGTGGTCTTGCCCGAACCGCTGGGTCCCACAAGGCCGGCAAACTCGGCCTTTTGGAACTGCAGGTCGACCTTGTTCAAGGCAAAGAGCTTGTGCTCCCCCATCGGATAGATCTTGACCAGTTTTTTTGTTTCGATCAGGTAGGAGTTTTCCATTGTCCCCTCTTTCATGGAGTACTGACAAGAATATATCGCGTTTTTTTCAGACGTGAAATCATAATAGAAAATTTTGTTCTAATTAAATGCGACATATTCTTGCCCTTCGGGTGAGCCGATCTCACCACATCTGCTTCCCTGGGCAGGATTCGCAGTGGCACACCACAGCCTCATCCTACCCATCTCGCATTTGCGGCAATCTCGACTCATCAGTACTCCATTCTTTAATTTATCTTCGATCAATAATTATAAACGACCATTATCTGGAATCCCTTCCCGATGAACTGACTGCCATCGGAGCGGTCCGGATAGATCTCGAAGCGCAGAGGATTCCAGAACGCCATAAGATGAAAGCTCCAGCGGTCATAGGTCCGCTGCCAGTTCACGAAACTGTAGAGGTCCTGGTTATCCCAATTATAAAAGAAGATGGTATTCACCGTATCCAGGATGCTTATGGGATAATTCACGAACAGCCCCGTGAAATCGATCCCCTCCCCCTGCCCAAAGGCCTTCTCGCTCGATGTGTACATGAAATGCTCTGCCAGAACATTCAGGCCATTGCCCAGGTCGAAAGTGTAGTCGATACCCAGAGTCAGGGCCCGGTTCCAGGGCCTTGGGAGCGTGTCGTAGTCCTGGTGGATCAGGGCTGCCTCGAACCAGAGACCGACTCCCACATCCCACTTCCCATCCAGGGCGAAGCGGTTCTCGGGTGCCTCTGGCCGGCCCGAGCCCTGGCGCGGGAACGGGAACCCGCTGAAGTCGATCTGCCGGTGGTGATATGTGAGGGCCGCCTCGCCTTTCCCCAGGGGGAACTGGGCTCGCCCACCCCACTCCACGGTGTTGTCCTTGGTGGGGATGACCTCCAAGCCCTTGGGATCTGAGTTGCCGAAGAGACCCCACAGCCACAGGTTGGCGTTATTGACAAAGTAATACCGGGCCAGGACACCGTACACCCCATCAGTGAGCTGCAGGGGATCGCGGGGATCAATACTGTCGAACCACATGAGGGAGCGCAGGAGCATGGCCGGTCCGAAGTTGATTTTCTGCAGCCCCAGTCGTACCTCGAACTGGGAGGACGACATGCGTGCCCACAAACGGTAAGGCTTGAGGTTGCCGTCGGTCGTGATCTCTTCCCAGCTCTGGAACACGGCCGTGCCATAAGCATTCAGGGAAAATTCGGCGTCTAAGGAGAGCGATGAAGAAACATCGTGTGCCAGGAAAAATTCGGGGATGTAACGAATCCCGAATTGAGGATCGACCGGATCCTGAAAGCGGGCATTTGCCCAACCGGTCACGAGCCCCTTGTGCCTGAACTGTTGTCCAGTAACAGGCGGAACCAAAAGAGAATACAAAACAAACGAAGCCAGTATGAGTGGGACACTTCGTCTCAATAATGGCATCATCGCGTTCACCGCGGCAGGATCCCGTAGAAAAAAAGGTTCAAAAGCTCTCTGGACAGGTCTTGGGGGGAGTTGTACATGCCGGTCAGTTTCTCATCGGTGGCGAGCTCGATCATGTGATGGATGAAATAGAGCAGGAATTCGGGTTTGATGTCCTGCCGGATCTCTCCTCTTTGTTGTGCCTCAGCCAAGTCATCCAGCAGGAGCTGGACATTCTGCTGAGATTGTCCGCGAATGAATTCGGCGATCTCCGGAATGGGAGAATGCATGAGTTCCTCGATGATCTCCCGGCTCACCTCAGGGTTCGCATCTATCTTTAATTGGATGAAATCTGCTGCCTTTTCTGCAAAGGGGGCATCCATGTCCATGATGTCACGATAGGCCCGGAGCCCCGTCTGCATGACCTTGCGCAGGACATACAGAGCCAGCTCGACCTTGTTCTTGAAGTGGGCGTAGAACGTCATCTTGGAAACTCCTGCCGTGCGGCAGATTTCCTCAACCGATACACGTTTTATGCCATAGCGCCAGAACAATCCATGGGCGGCCTCCACCAGCTGGATATATTTGGGATTGGGATTATCGGCCTCGATGGCTTGCCTTATGTTCATCTCACTCTCTTACGTTAATCGTTCTTATTTACTCTATTCGTCTATAATATAATGTTAATGTTATTTTTTGTCAAGTCATGTAAACTATGTATATGTACGACTTCCCCTCCTCACTTATTCAAGAAGAGGATACAAAAAAAGATGTGGAGTCTTTTTTTACCCGCTTTTTTTGGTGTACAGGTTGTAGAACCAGGCCAGCAGTGCGCCCATGATCCAGGCGTCCAGGGCCGCATACAGGGTGACCACGATGATCCCGCCGAATCCCCACTTGCCGAAGGTGTATCCTGGATAGATCGTCGAGAGCAGTTTGAGAAATTCGGCCCCATAGGTTTCGGTCACAATGTTGAGCAGCCCGGCACCGAACACTGCCAAAGACCACACGGTGGATACCGCACATCCGAAACGGGCAGGTGATAGCTTCATTATTCCCTCCTTTTTTATCCTGAATTATTCATAAAGAATGCCGCTATTTCCTTTATAAAACTCACAATTATCATCGACATTCTTTACCCTTCGGGCGAGCGGAT
>JBGUED010000370.1:0-3165 GCA_041821525.1 Candidatus Aminicenantaceae bacterium
ATCCTTTTCGACGACCAGGAATTCGAGATAAGCCTGCCGATCACACTGGAAGAGGTAGACGGAGTAACGGCGAAGATCAAGGTGGTGGGAATCGGTGGTGGTGGTAGCAACGCCGTCAACCGCATGATCGATGCCAAGATCGCCGGAGTGGACTTTATCGCCGTGAATACGGACCTCCAGGCCCTGAACAGCAACAAAGCCGGGACAAAGCTCCAGATCGGAAACCAGCTCTCTAAGGGGCTGGGGTCCGGAGGCAAGCCGGATACCGGCCGGCAGGCCGCCATGGAAGACACCGAAAAACTGCTCGACCTCGTCGAGGGGGCCGACATGGTGTTTCTCACAGCCGGCTTGGGGGGCGGGACCGGGACAGGAGCGACACCGGTTCTGGCCAATCTGGCCTCGGAGCTGGATATCCTGGCCATCGCCATTGTCACGCTTCCTTTCGGGTTCGAAGGGAAGATCCGCATGAAACAGGCCCAGGAGGGCCTTGAAGAGCTGAAATCCGCCGTCGACACCGTCATCGCCATACCCAACGAGAGACTACTGGAAACGGTGAATCTGGACACCTCGATCCAGGATGCATTCAGTATGGCCGATGACATACTGCGCCAGGCGGTTCAGGGAATCTCGGATCTCATCACCCGTCCCGGGCTCATCAACCTTGATTTTGCCGATGTCAAATCCATCATGAAGGGCATGGGAATGGCCTTCATGGGGACCGGGATCGCTTCCGGCGAGAACCGGGCCGTTGATGCCGCCCAGAAGGCGGTCTCGTCACCACTGCTGGTGGACACTTCCATTGCCGGTGCCCACGGTGTCCTGATCAATATCACCGGCAGCAAGGACATCCGGCTGCACGAGGTCTCCAAAGCCTCGGAGCTCATCCACAGCCAGGCTCACCCCGAAGCCAACATCATCTTCGGCACAGTTATCGACGAATCGCTCAAGGAGGTGGTCAAGGTCACGGTCATCGCCACCGGATTCGACCGGGCCGACATGCAGGAAATGATCACACCCCAGGACCTGGTGTCTCACCCCCGCAATGAGTCCCCTCCCCCCTTCCAGGTCCTCCAGAAGACCCCGCCCTATGTGTTCGAACCCAAGGGGGTCGAGCCCATGTGGGACAAGATGGAACGGCCCTCATGGGAAAAACAATGGGATTCGTACGAGACGCCCTCCTTTATCCGAAGGAACAAAAGCGCCGCGATGAGGAAAACCCCTCGTGGTATCGGCTGATCTGATCGTTTCCGGGTGCGGCCAGCTCGTCACCTGCAGCGGTCCGGCGCCTAAGCGCAAACAGGCGCTCCAGGACCTGGGTGTGATCGAGCGAGGCTGCGTCGCCTCCCATAAGGGAGAGATCGTCTTCGTGGGCCCAGATGCGGACTGTAAGCAGAGTGTCCGCCTCAAGCCAGACGGCGTCACTCTGGACGCCGCAGGCCTGCTCGGCCTGCCCGGACTCGTCGACCCGCATACTCACCTCCCCTTCGGCGGGAGCCGTGAGAACGAGTTCCGGCTCCGCATCCAGGGTGCGACCTACCAGGAACTGGCAGCCCAAGGCATGGGCATCCAGAGCACGGTCGACGCCACTCGCGGTATCTCTTTGCGGGAACTCGTGGACCTCTGCCTGCAGCGATTGGACAGCATGCTCGCCCACGGCACCACCACAGCGGAGGCCAAGAGCGGATATGGACTGAACCTGGAAGACGAGATCAAGCAGCTTGAAGCCCTGCGGGAAGCGGACCGGAAGCATCCGATCGATATCGTAAAGACCTTTCTCGGGGCGCACGAAGTTCCCCGGGAGTACAAGGCCAGGAAAGAGGCCTACATCGACCTCCTCACTCATGCGATCCTGCCTGAGGTCAAAGCTAAAAACCTGGCTGAGTTTTTCGACGTCTTCTGCGAAGAGGGCGTGTACAGCATCGATGAGTCCCGGCAACTCATCCGGGCCGCCAAGAAGGCTGGTCTCAAGATCAAGCTGCATGCCGATGAATTTGTGCCTCTGGGCGGCGCCCAACTGGCCGTCAAGGAGGGGGCCGTATCCGCAGAACACCTGATCGCCATCACCGACCAGGGCATCGAAGAAATGGCTCAGAGTCCTTCCACCGCCATTTTGCTTCCAGGTGTCCCGTTTTTTCTCATGCAGGATAAGAAGGCGCCGGCGCGGCGCCTTATCGATGCCGGCGCGGTTGTGGCACTGGCCACGGATTTCAATCCGGGCAGCTCCATGACAGAGTCCCAGATGTTTATCCTGCAGTTGGCGGTTTTTACCCTCCACATGTCCCTCGAAGAAGCCATCCATGCCGTGACTCTCAATGCCGCCTACGGCATCGATCGGCACACCGAGGTCGGAAGCCTCGAGGTCGGCAAGAAGATGGACATGGTGCTCTGCGATGCCCCCAATTACGCGTATCTGGTGTATCATTTTGGGATCAATCCCGTGGTCCACGTGATCAAAAACGGGAAGATCGTTATTCGCCACCGGCAGAGGAATAACCCGCAGTGAGCTCGGCTGCGGGCGCCGGCTTAGGACTGTGCGTCGAATTCGGCGCTGGCGGACCTCACCCGGGGGACCGGCTCAGGCCGGTCCCCTCCCTCCCCTAAGCATTCTTTTACATTATTTTACATTTTCCTGACATTCAGCGCACAAGATTTGCTACAATGACACACAAATGGATATCGGTATTTTATTGCCGACAAAAAGGAGAAAACATGAATAAGGGTCTTGTACTGCGGGTATTTTTGTGTCTGTCCCTGTCGCTGGTTGTTTTCTTTGCGACGGATTCCTATGCTCAGGATGAGAAGATTCGGGTGGTAGTGGACAATGCGAGTGTCCGGTTGAAACCCGATCTTCAGGCCGAGGTCATCAAGAATCCACCCCTGGGAAGCATCTTCGAGGTGGAGAGCCGAGAAGGCGACTGGTACGAGATCCGGGTCCGGACCGAGATGGGAGTCTTGATCACAGGCTACATCCACAACACGTTCGTGCAGGTGCAGGGGGGGGAGACAACGCCCCCGGAGCAGGAAACGAGGCAGGCCCCCGTCCAGACCTATGACCAGCCTCAAACCCGGGACGAGCGGCCCAAGCGCGCCGAGCTGGTCTTCCGTGTGGGTTATGTGACCGGGTACAACCTCTCGGGTTCCTACTCCTATTCAGAGAGCTTCAGC
>JBGUED010000371.1:0-3165 GCA_041821525.1 Candidatus Aminicenantaceae bacterium
AAAATTTCCTGGTGCTGTTCTTTATTTCCCTGTTCGGATTGATGGCCTTTCTCGGATCGCTGTTCCTTGTGGTGCGGATCGCTTTTGCCCTCAAAGACTATTACTTCTATGAACTGGAGGTCTATACGCTCTTCAACGGAGAGCTGGACGAGGTCCTCATCAAACTCCTTCCCTGGACGACACTGATCTTGTTGCTGCCCCTGGTTGTGGCGTTCGTCTGGGCTTTTAGGAAATGGGATGCCAGGCCTGCCCGGGTTCACAACCTGAGATTTTCCAAGGCCCTGGTTCCCCTCGGCGCGGTCGCCCTGATTGTGGCCGTGCTTTTCTTGAACCTCACGCTGAACATCGGTTTCAGGATTCTATATTTAACCCGGGACCACCAGCTGGTCGAAAACCATGCGTATTCCGGCCTCAAGATCTACGATGGCCAACATGTCCACAAGATCAGGGAATTGGGCGAATATGTTTGGGGATTTGGCGATCATGAGGGTGCCCTGTTTTTGATGACTCATCGAGGGATCGCAAGCATCGATCTGTCTGACTATTCTCAAACACTTCTATACGAATGTCCGCCCGGCCGCGAGATTGAAGGTGGGTATAGATATTTTGATGGGACACTGGCATTTTTCACCCAAAAACGAACAGGGAAGGATCGGAGGTTCGAGCTCCTCGACCTGTCCTCGGGCAGCCTCAAAACAGTCGAATGGGATCTGGCCTACTTTTCCCGTTACGTCAGGCCTTGGTTGTTTGCCGCTGATACGGAAGGAGGAGAGCGGTTCTGGTTTTTTCGCTTGAGAGATCAGGACAGGAAACAACATGTGTACAGGTTATGGGAGGATGGCCGGTACGAGCACGTGGCCGAAAGCCTGGACTTCCCCCTCGTTGTGAACCGGATGCTCGTGACCAGCTCGGAGGAGGATGTCATCCTCAGCAGGCTCGAGGATGGAAGATACCAAACCTTCAAAAAGATCGCCAATCCTGAGGGATTCCGTTTCGGCAATGTTTGGTTCCGGGAAATGGATCAAAACCTCGTGACGGTTTCAGAGATATATGGGTATCTCTCGATTCGACGCCCGGACCGGAGATCCGAGTATCGATTCGCACGCCTGGATCTCGAGGACCTTTCGATCCAGCCGGCAGAAAACATGCGGACCTGGAATACACAGTTCGGTCGGGGTGATCACTACCTGATCGAAAGGCCGGATGGCGATTCTCAGGATCTGAATATCTATCGCCTCCACAAGGGAGAGAGCACCTTCCTGAAGACCCTGGCACGTATCGATCCTCAAAAGTATGAGTACAAGCTGGGAAAATTCGCAACCGGCCTGATCATCGAGAAGGGGAAGCGGGTCATGGTCTTTTCTGTGCCGGCTCTGGAGGAATTAAAGTTCAAGAAGTTCAACTGAAGGCTGCTGGCTCCGTCGCTTCCCTGATTGTGTTCCCTGCCTTGCCTGCGCACGGCCTTGTGCTATACAATGGCGGATTCTGACTGAATTCACACCACAGAGGAGGCCGCGATCAAAGTCTTCGATTTTTTCCAAAGCCTGAAGCTCCTGAGACTGCCCAGGAACCATTATCCGGTCGAGGCCACGGTGGCCCGGGAGATCAAGCACACACTGGCTTCCCAGGCCGAGATCCAGCTTGCAGCGCATGATGACTTCCGGTCCGAGGCCGGGGTCCTCAACATCCTGGTGGTGTCCCCGGAGCAGAGGCCTGCATTTCTGCCCCCGGCCTGGCCCGGGGAGGCGGACAAAGATACCCTGTTCTTCCATGTGGACGAGGCGGGATGCGGATGGCTCCTGGCCTCGCAGCCGGCCTTTCTCTATCTGGCCTGGACCCACACCGTTGAAGACCTGCTGGATGCCGAGACCTCGAGCCTGCCCTGGTTGGCCTGCCCTGCGTTCACCCGCGAGAAGTCCACCTTCGACCTCTTCCTGACGCAGTATGCCCGGCTTATCCGGGGATTCGATCGTGAGCTCTATCTGCGTGAATATGCCCGCCTGGGATTCACCCATGTGGAGGTCAATGCCCTGGCAGGGCCCTTCCCGGCCGAGACCGGGGTGGCAGGGGAGTTCTACCCGGATTTCTACACCTACTGCCCGGCCCTCGACCAATTCGTGTCCAGCCGCTTGAACAGGGGGATCTATCCTGATGACTATCTCGAGGCCAACCTGGAGCGCCTGCGCCAGAATGCGCTCCTGGCCCTCAAATACGGCCTGACGCCCGGGCTGCTGTGTTTCGAGCCGCGTTCAGTGCCTGAACAGATCTTCGAAACCTACCCCACTCTCAGAGGAGCCCGGGTCGACCACCCCTTCCGCAGCTTCAAGCCGCGCTACAACCTGTCCATTGCCCATCCACTGGTCAGGCGTCACTACTCTGAGCTCATCCAAAACCTCCTCCAGCAGGTCCCGGCCCTGGAGTTCCTCTCCATCTGGACCAACGATTCCGGGGCAGGATTCGAGCACACTCAGTCGCTGTATGTGGGACGGAACGGTGGGGCCTATCTCATCCGGGAATGGAAGGACAATAACGAGATCGCCCGCACTGCTGCGGCCAACACCATGCGCTTTTTCCATACGCTGCGGGATGCGGCCCGTGAGATCAATCCCCGGTTTCGGATCACGACCCGGCTGGAGTCCTTTTACGGCGAGCTTCCTCACCTCTGGCCGGAGCTGGGCCGGGGTGTGGATGTGGAAGGCAACTCGCTGCTGGCCGTGGGTTGGGAGGCGGATACCCCCCATCCGCGCTATCCGGATATCAAGGTCATGGGATCTCTTTATCACACCACGCTCAAGCAGGGGGAACGGAAAAAAGCGGATGAGCTGAGTGAACGGGATAGTTTGAGCTACTTCTATCACATGTTCGGGACCCACACCAACCATGAGCCTCTCCTGGGCATACCCTTCCCGTGGCTCACCTATGACAAGCTCCAGGCGGCTCATGGCCTGAACCTGAAGAACCTGGCCCACCTGGGAGGGATCCATCCTCCGGACAAGGTCCCCTGTGCCGTGAACCAGGAGGTCTTCCGCCGCTTCCAGCTGGATCCGGGCCTGGACATCGAAGGGACCGTGAAGGACCTGGCAGCCGGCTATGTCGGAGAGGGCCTCTCCGAATATCTGGCAGAAGGCTGGCGGGCTATCGAGGAGGCGGTGCGTGCCTTTGTTC
>JBGUED010000372.1:0-3149 GCA_041821525.1 Candidatus Aminicenantaceae bacterium
CCCGTTCTTTGTAGACCATCTCGAGTCTGGAGAGGGCGACAATGTGGGCGGCCGTGCGCCAGTCCGTCTTGTATTTCTCTGCGGCCTCACGCACCCTCTCATACGCGGCAAGTATGGTTTTTTTAAGTTTGAAATCCACTTCCTCGAGATCCCAGAATTCACTGCGCTTGTTCTGCAGCCACTCGAAATAGCTGACGATCACACCGCCGGAGTTGCAGAGTATGTCCGGAATCACGGCGATCTTCCTGCGCTGTAAGACCCCGTCCCCTTCAGTATCCGTAGGCCCGTTGGCGCCTTCGGCGACGAGCCTAACATTCAACAATTCTGCTGTCGCGTCTGTGATCTGATTCTCTAAGGCGGCTGGGATGAAGATGTCGGCTCGGGTGCCGAAGAAGGTCGCATGGTCAATCGGCTCGGCCTTCGCATAATTCCGGACACCCCCGTGCTCTTTGACATAGGCGGCTAGGTCATCGGGATCGATACCCTTGGGATTGGAAATGGCGCCCGTAACATCCTCGACCGCGAGGAGTTTTGACCCGTGCAGCTTCAAGAGACGTGCAGCCCAGGATCCTACGTTCCCGAATCCCTGCACGATGTAAGTGGCAGTTTTGAGATCCAGGCTGTGTTCGGACGCCCATCTTTCGATGAGAAAAACGACTCCCTGACCAGTGGCCTTTTCACGTCCCTGGCTCCCGCCCGATTCAAGGGGCTTGCCCGTGACAACATGCGCGCATCGGTTCCGTTCATTGGGAGCGACAGTGGACATATACGTGTCCTGGATCCAGGCCATGATCTGAGCATTGGTGTTTACATCCGGAGCGGGAATATCGTACTCCGGGCCGATATTGTCCCCTAACGCAAAGGTAAAGCGGCGTGCGATTCGCTCAATCTCTTCGATGCTGTATTCGGCCGGATCCATCTGGATGCCTCCTTTGGCCCCGCCGAAGGGGATGTTCGTCAGTGCGGTTTTCCAGGTCATCATCGTGGCCAGGGCCTTGATCTCCTCGATGTCGACCCCAGGATGAAAGCGTAAGCCCCCCTTGAACGGCCCCAGAGCGTTGTTGTGCTGCACGCGGTAACCCGTCAAGACTTTTACTTTCCCATCCTTCATCTTTACCGGAAAGTGAACGATGATCTCATTCATGGTCTCGGTCAGGATCTTACAGATGTCGTCATCGAAGTGGACGACATCTTTGGCTTTTTCAAGCTGCTTCAATACGTTGTCGTACACATTGGACCTTTTCCGGAGCGCCGCCCGGTAGTAGGTACAGCGCCAGATTCCGCCTTCGGACTTGGGGAGCGGGCACATGTCATTCAGTTCACAAAACCTGCACAGACCCTTGAACCTGCTGCCCTCTTCGAGCCCGGGCCTGCCATGTTGGTGGTATAAAAGCTTCCATTCTTTACGCGTATCAACCGGCTCTACAGAGACTCGATTGTCTGACTTTTGATCTGAGTGTGTCATTACATCCTCCTTTCTCATATTTACAACCATCTCCGTTGCATTATCAGTGCCATGTTTAGAATCAGGGGCTCCTTGATGGTCAATCAGTCAAAAGCTCTGGCGTAATGAAGCATTAACTTACTGAAACTAATGCTATTATACTGATAAGAAAAATATTCTGGGGCCATGCGGTCACTCTTCGAAAGTGAACTCAGAGAGCCAGAATTTGCGGGGCATTTTGTACCGGCGGGGCAAATCCTACCGGTGTGGTGATCAGGAGGAAGAGGGCATCTTCGCCCTTTGCAGCTTCTCACGCAGGGTTTTGCGGTTTATCCCCAGTATCTCCGCCGCCCTGGTCTTGTTGTTGTCCACGCTTGCCAGAACGCTCAGGATGTGCTCATTTTCAACCTCAACCAATGACCTGTGCGGACCCACTCCCTTCAGTGCGGAATACCGCATGAGAGCGGGGAGGTCCGGGGCATCTATACGGGCACCTTCCGACATGATCACAAGTCTCTGGATAATATTTTCCAGCTCTCTGACATTTCCCGGCCAATAATAGCTCCTCAGGGCCTGAAGAGCTGAGTCGGAAAACTGCGGGACCGGTTTTTCGAAATCACGGGCATACTTGTTGGAAAAATGATGTATCAGCAATAAAACGTCTTCTTCTCGCTCCCGCAGCGGCGGGATCGCGATGGCGATGACATTCAACCGGTAATACAGATCTTCCCGGAATTCACTTTTGAGGATGAGCTCGGGCAGATCCTTGTTGGTCGCTGCTATGATCCGCATATCCACCGAGATGGGCTGTCGGGCGCCCACCATGAAGACTTCTTTGTCCTGAAGCACGCGGAGAAGCTTGACCTGCATGGGCTGGCTTGTCTCACTGATCTCATCCAGAAAGATGGTGCCCCCCTCGGCCGTCTGGAAAAAGCCGGCCCTGGTGTCCATGGCGCCGGTGAACGCCCCTTTGACATACCCGAAAAGTTCACTCTCGAGCAGAGACTCCGGGATGCCGCCGCAGTTTATTGGGACGAAAGGATTGGAGCTGCGGCGGCTGTTGTAATGGACTGCCCGGGCGACCAGCTCCTTCCCCGTCCCGCTCTCCCCTGTTATAAGAACCGGGGCAGAGCTGGCCGCGGACTTTTCCACGGCGGCGAAGACCTTCATCATGGCTTTCGATTTCCCGATAATGCCAAGGCTGATCGAGAAAGGCTTGGGCGACTGTTGTTCAACCGTCCTGCGGGCGAGCGCCTTTTCCAGAGCGCGCTCCACCGCTGTAAACAGTTCCTGGTCTGTAAACGGCTTGGCGAGATATTCTTCCGCCCCGGATTTGACGGCTTCCACGGCACCGTCGATAGAGGGATATCCCGTGATCATCATGACTTCGACATCTTTATGGTTTTCCCGGATATGTCGCAACAGGCTCAGGCCGTCCACCTCTGGCATTTTCAGGTCGGTGATCACCAGGTCTGTGGGAGCAGCCTCCAGGATCTTGATAGCTTCGACAGCTCCGGATGACGTGGTCACACGATAGCCTCTCGCTTTCAGGTTCCGCTGCAGCAGCTCCAGCATATCAGGGGAGTCGTCCACTGCCAGGATGTGTGTCTTTTTGCCAGATTCGCTCATTTTCGTTACTCCTTGCCACTCCCCGGCCCGGCGATCGGCAGGATCACCTTGAATGTCGTTCCTTTCTTCAACTCAC
>JBGUED010000373.1:0-3146 GCA_041821525.1 Candidatus Aminicenantaceae bacterium
CCACTCCGTCCAGGAGCACCAGGAAGGGATTGTCCTTCCCCTCCAGAATGGCCTCCACGCTGACAAATCCCTTGGGAGAGACGTGGGCCAGGAGCCCCTGGTGCCTGGGGAGATCGCGATCCAGCTGCTTCCTGGGTACGGCCTGCACGGGGATCCGGCGCTCTCTGGCTAGGGCCTCCAGCTCCCGGACCTTAGAGTTGCCGCTGTCCTCGAGTACAAGAAGGCGGTCGATGCGTTCCGGGGCTGCCATGATGATCTCCCGGACAGCATTGATGCGGCCGATCTTGGGCATGGGTGACGGTCTCCTGCGTTTTCCGAATCCTATCATAGAGAAAACAGGATTAAAAGACCAGCATCCCGTAGGGCCCGACATGGACAAGCGCGACCAAATTCGATATGGTAGGGCTTCCGAGATGCGGAGACCTGTTTCGGTCAAGGAGGCGATGATATGGAATTTCTGATCAGCATCTGTGTTCTGTCCGCCTTCCTGCTGGTCGGCAAGGCTCTCAGGGCCAATATCAAGCTGCTGCAGAGGATGTTCCTGCCTTCGGCCATCATCGCCGGATTCATCGCCCTGGCTATGGGCCCGTACGGACTCAACCTCATCCCGGACTGGATCCTGGCCCACTGGAAGCCCCTGGCAGGGATCCTGATCAACGTGGTCTTCGCCACGCTTTTCCTGGGCGTCGAGATCCCCGGCATTAAAAAGATATGGTCGACCGGTGGATCGCAGCTCTGTTTCGGAGTGGTGGCCGGCATGGGGCAGTATTTCATCGCCCTGCTGGTCACGGTGCTGGTGCTGATGCCGCTCTTTGGGGTCCACAAGCTCTTCGCCTGCATCGTGGAGATAGGGTTCTCCGGGGGGCACGGGACCGCCGCCGGCATGAAGCAGGCCTTTGACGGTTACGGATTCACGGCCGGGGGAGACCTGTCTCTTATGTCCGCCACGGTCGGGGTCCTCTCTGCCGTGGTGGTGGGCATGATCCTGATCAACATCGCCATCCGCCGGAACTACTGCGCCTACCTGAGCGAGAAGAAGGGCATCCCCTCCTACAAGAGAAAGGGCCTCATCCCCAAGCCCGACCGCTTCTCCATCGCCACGGCCACCGTGGCCTCGGAAGCCATCGAGCCCCTGACCTTTCATTTCGCCATCGTGGCCGTGGCCATCCTTCTGGGATGGGGCATGCTCTCCGGCTTCAAAGCCATCCACCCGGAATTCGACAAGCTCCCACTTTTCCCCCTGGCCATGATCGGGGGGCTGATTGTGCAGAAGGCCTCCATGGCCCTCAAGATCACCACCTATTATGACAAGAGCACCTTCGACCGCATCCTGGGATTCGCCCTGGATATCCTGGTCATCTCAGCCATCGCCAGCATCAACTTGGACGTGTTCGTCAGCTACCTGTGGCCATTCGTCATCATTATGACCACGGGAGTGGCCTGGATGGTGTTCTGCGTTGCCTTCCTGGCGCCGCGCATGTTCCCACGCTTCTGGTTCGAGCGGGGGATCACGGAGTTCGGGATGCAGACCGGGGTTACGGCCATCGGCCTGCTGCTGCTGCGGGTAGTGGACCCGCTGTACAAGACCGACACGGCCAAGGCCTTCGGCTTCAAACAGATGATCTACGAACCGTTCCTGGGGGGCGGCTTCATCACGGCCTTCGCTCCCATGCTGATCAGCAAGCTGGGTGTGTGGCCCTCCATCGGAGTCTCCTTCGCGATCATGCTGGTGTTCTTCCTGATTTCCCTGCTCAATCGCTGGGTGAACTTCAAGCCGGAGCTTGAGTTCAAGGGCGAGGTGCCATAAAAAAGGGGACTGCCCCTTTTTCTTCCATTACGTCGGTCCCGTAGCTTATTTGTCCAGATAGGCCATGACGGCCTCGATCCGCTCAGAACAGCTCTTCAAGGGGATGGGGAAGTTGAGCCCAGCACCGGATTCTACCAGGGGGATGAACTTGTCCAGGTCCAGGCCGGAGCCCCGGGCCGTCAAGGCCACCCGCAGGGGATGAAAGAGGTCGCGGCCTTTGCAGCCGGTATCTTCCTTTATGGCCTTGGTCATTTCAGCGAAGGCAGCAAAATCCAGCCGGTCGATCCCGGCCAGCAGCCCCGCGAAGGACCTGATGACCTTGCCTCCACATTCGCTCCTGAGATCGGACCGCTCCTCCTCCCCCAGCTCCTCCAGGGAAAAGTCGAAGATCTGGGCGAAGCTGTCCTTGAGGTCCGCGAAAGTGTCCACCCGCTCGATCAGGGCCGCAACGGCCCCTTCCAACCAGGACCAGTGAGCGTCCGACATCTCCCGAGGCAGGTACCCGGCTTCCTGCAGGTGCGGGATGCCCTCCTCCGCCTGTGCACGGCCGGAGAGGCGCTTGATGTGCTGGCGGTTCAGCCAGTGGAGCTTGCCATAGTCGAAGATCGCAGCCGAACGGCTGACCTTTCCCAGGTCAAAAAGCCGCACCAGCTCGCCCCGCTCCAAGACCTCGTTCCCGCCCGGCGGGGCCCAGCCCAGCAGGGCCAGGTAGTTGAAGAGGGCAGAGGCCAGAATCCCGTCCTGCGCAAACTGATGGACGGCCGTGGCCCCGTGCCGCTTACTCAGGCGGGCATTGTCCTCCCCCATTACCATGGAAAGGTGGGCGAACTGCGGGATGGGGTAATCGAAAGCCTGGTAGGTGAGGATCTGGCGTACAGTGTTCGCAAGGTGGTCTTCGCCACGGATCACGTGCGTGATGCGCATGAGGAAGTCGTCGATCACCACGACATAGTTGTAGGCGGGCAGGCCGCTGGAGCGCACCAGGACCGGATCCCCTACCACAGCCAGGTCGAACTTCACGGCTCCCCGGACCAGGTCGTGGAAGCCAAGCTCACCCTGTCCGGGTGTCCGGAGCCTCACGGACGCAGCTTCGCCGGATGCGATGCGCTCCTGCGCCGCGTCACGGAGGAGTGAGCGGCACCTCCCGCTGTAGACCGGGGTCTTGCCTGCGGCCAGGGCCCTCTGCCGCTCCTGGTCCAGCTCCTCCGGAGTACAGAAGCAGTGGTACGCCTGGCCGCCTTCCAGCAGCGTCTGGGTGTGGGAGGCATAGGTTTCCAGGCGGGCTGACTGCTGGTAGGGGCCAAAGGCCCCCCCCACATCCGGCCCCTCTTCCCAAACC
>JBGUED010000374.1:0-3143 GCA_041821525.1 Candidatus Aminicenantaceae bacterium
CGATGAAGATCTTGAGGTTGGCCTTGATGTTGTCCTGGCCGATGAACTCCTCGAAACTGCGCGGGCGGAGATTGTCCTCATACTGGAGGTCTTCCGTGGTTCGGACCGGATTGAGGACCGCTTCGATGGGACCGGAAATTTTTGTCATGGGTTCGAATTCTCTCCCATCCTATAGTCTATTTTCGTCCTCATTGCAACGCCTTAGAGTCTGGCCAGCTGCCGGAGAGACTCCCTCAGCAGGGCCTCGAACTCCGCCTCGTCTTTCAGGTCCTTGATGGTAGCGTCGACGATCTTCTCCACCTCTTTGCGCTTGAAGCCCATGTTGAGTAGGGCTGAGAGCAGGTCTTCTCTCTCCTGGGACATCCCGGTCCTGAAAATTTTCTCCTTTTCGATGAGTTTTTCCTGCAGTTCGAGCGCGATGCGCATGGCTGTCTTCTTCCCGATCCCCGGGACCAGGGATATGCGATCCACATCGCTGTTCCTGATCGCCTCCTCCAGGTCGGAGACCCCGATCCCTGAGAGAATGTTGAGCGCGATCTTGGGACCGATGCCGGAGATGCTGATGAGCTTGAGGAAGGTCTCCTTTTCCGCCTCGGAGGAGAATCCATAGAGTGCCATGGAATTGTCAGTCACGTGTGTATACACGGACAGCTCGACCTCGTTCCCCACGTTGCCTACGCTGAGGTAGGTGGAGAGCGAGATTCCCACACTGTACCCGACTCCCTGGACGTCCAGAATGATCCTGTCCGCCTGCTTGTGATTCACACGGCCCCTCAAATATCCGATCATTCCCCGTCCTCCTTATTCCTCCGCCGCGGTGATCTTCTGTTGGAATATCCTGGCGTTGAGATGGCAGAAAGCGCAGGCCAGGGCGTCCGATTCATCGTTCCCGAGTTTTTCATCCGGCATGTGGAGCAGGATGCGGACCATGTGCTGCACCTGGTCCTTGTCCGCATGGCCATATCCGGTGACGGCTTTCTTGATCTCCAGGGCCGAATACCCGAACAGTTCGCAGTCACTTCCTGCTATGGCCACCAGAACCGCACCCCGGACCTGTCCCAGGGCCAGTGCCGTCTTGATGTTGTGCGCATGAAACAGGTTTTCGATGGCCACTTCCTGGGGGGTGTACTCCTGGATCAATTCCTCGATCCTGGTATTGATGGCATGGATCCGCTGGGAAAAAGGAAGGCTGCGAGGGGGCTTGATCACTCCGTAGGTCACCACAGAATACAGATCGCTGCTGTAGTCTATAACTCCAAAGCCTGTGGATGTCAGGCTGGGGTCGATCCCTAAGACTCGCATGTTCAATCAGGCGGACCGGCGGGGCCGCTGCGGGGAGTACCTCTCGACGTCACTGCTCGGAGTACCTGGAGATTTCTTCCTCGTCGATGTCGAAATTCGCCCATACATGCTGGGCATCGTCCTGATCTTCCAGGGCGTCCATCAACTTCAAGCACTGCTCGGCTTTTTTCCCCTCGAGCTGGACATAATTCTGGGGCACCATGCTCAGGTTGGAGACCACAGCCTCGATATTGTTGTCCTTCAGGGCCTTGTCGACCGCCTCGTAGTTCTCGGGAGACGTGAAGATCTCATAGTTGCTGCCATCCTCCTTCAGGTCGTCGGCTCCGGCCTCCAGTATGATGTCCATGAGTGTATCTTCCGAAGCCCGGGATTGTTCCACTACGATGTAGCCTTGTCTCTGAAATATCCAGGCCACGCTGCCCGATTCACCCAGGTTTCCGCCGTGTTTGGAAAATATGTGCCTTATCTCGGAGACGGTCCGATTCTTGTTGTCGGTCAGGGTTTCGATGAAGACCGCCACGCCTCCGGGTCCGTAGCCCTCGTAGGACATCTCCTCATAGCTCATGCCTTCGAGCTGACCCGTCCCCTTCATGATCGCCCGCTTGATGTTGTCGGCAGGCATGTTGGCTGCCTTGGCGTCGGCAATGGCCTTGCGCAAGCGGGCATTGGTATCCGGGTCGCCCCCGCCGCCCATCCGGGCGGCTACGGCCAGTTCCTTGATGATTTTTGTGAACATCTGGCCCCGCCTTGCATCAGTGGCCGCTTTTTTATGTTTGATGGAGGCCCATTTTGAATGCCCTGACATGTCGACTCCTTGCGCGAGATAGAAAAATTATATCACAAACCACTGTAGAAAAAAAAGTTGCACCTTGCCAGCCTTACTGCAAGGACAAACAAGGATTTGTCGAGAGCGTGATTATTTATTATGATACAGATGATGTCTCAGTATCACGAACACCAGGCCAGGCTGTTTAGCAGGGCACTTCGGCTCGAATACTTCACGGTCGCATACAACGCTCTGGAGGCAGCCCTCTCCATATTTTTCGGGCACCTGGCCGGGAGCATCGCGCTGGTGGGCTTCGGCTTGGACAGCGTGGTGGAATCCCTGTCCGGCGTGGTCCTTGTCTGGCGGCTGCGTCAGCACGGAAAGATCTCCCACGAAGAGGAGGAGAGGGTCGAGAGAAAGGCCATGAAATTCGTGGCCGTGACCTTTTTCATCCTGGGCCTCTATATCCTGTTTCAGTCCATCCGGAAGCTGGTTCTCAAGGAGATGCCGGATCCCTCCCTGCCCGGGATTTTCATCGCGTTGGCCTCCCTCGTGGTTATGCCCGTGCTCAGTGTGGCCAAACGGAAGCTGGGAGAGGAGATCCGGAGCGGGGCCCTCATCGCAGACTCCAAGGAGACCCTGGCCTGCTCGTTCCTCTCTGTCGCTCTGCTCGCCGGCCTGGGTACGAACTATCTGTTCGGCTGGTGGTTTGCAGACGCTGTAGCCGGCATATTGATCGTGCTGTTCCTGTTCCATGAGGGGCTGGAAGCCTGGCGGGAGGTCGAATGCGCTCCCGGGCATTGTTAGGCCGGGGTGCTGCCGGGATCAGAGATCAGCATTGGTTATGAATTATCTTGAGATCGAAGGAGGGATGGAATGAAACAGAATATGGGGAAAACCGACCGGGTTCTGCGCACTGTGCTCGCCGTGATCGTCGTGGTGCTGTACTTCTCCAAACAGCTGACCGGCCTGGCGGCGATCATACTCGGCATCTTTGCGCTGGTGTTTCTGGTCACAAGCCTTTTCGGATTCTGCCCGCTCTACGTGCCGCTGGGGATCTCCTCTATAAAAAAAA
>JBGUED010000375.1:0-3140 GCA_041821525.1 Candidatus Aminicenantaceae bacterium
GGATGCGCAAAGCAGGGAGAGGCCTTCAGACTGGCCGAGGGGACGCCGGCCTATCAGCTGGCACTGGATCTTTCTGCCACTCTTCCTTCCCTCGATCCGGAGACTGATTTTGTTATTGTCTCCACTCAGGAATTCGATATATCAGCTGCCCAGGTCATGCAGGCAATTCAGGACAACATGGGGAGCCAGGCCGCGCAGCTGAAGGGCATGGATCCAGAACAGCTGAGGGACATCATCATTCAGAATGCCGAAAGGATGGCTGAGCGGGATCTGCTCATGAAGGCAGCTGCGGATGCCGGTACAAAGATCGAGCCCGGAGACCTGGAGAGTGCACTCTCTGACCAGTATACACGGGTAGGCGGCGAAGAACAGTTCCTCCAGATGCTGACTCAGGCCGGAGTTTCCCTGGACCATGTCCGGGAAAACATTGAGACCGACCTCATCATACAGACATACCTGGACTCCTATCTGGCGGAATTGACCCAGGTATCCGAGTCCGAGATCCAGCAGGCCTATGAAGCCGACCAGACCGCATCGGTGCGGCACATCTTGCTCTTAACACAGGGAAAGACGGAAGAAGAAAAAACTGAGGTACGCAAGGCCATGGATGATATCCTCGCCCGTGCCAAGGCCGGTGAAGACTTCGCTGAACTGGCTCGGCAGTACACAGAAGATCCGGGTTCCAAGGAAAGCGGCGGACTTTACGAAGATTTTAGCAGGGGGCGGATGGTCAAGCCGTTCGAAGATGCGGCCTTCTCTGTCCCCGTGGGCGATATCAGTGACATTGTAGAAACCCAGTACGGCTACCACATCCTCCAGATCATCGACAGAAAAAAGGAAACACGGCCCTTCGAGGAAGTACGAGACGAATTGGAGTCGCAGCTCCGCCAGGGAAAACAGGGGACTGCGGTCCAGGATTACATCGATGGACTGAAAAAAGACGCAGGATATGAGGTCCGAGAGCTCTGATTTTCCCAGGATCGATCCCTGGTATGCAGCCATATTCGTTCGACGTTCGCGGCGCAGCTACCTGACCGAGACGATCTCCGCTGAGGCATTGGAATGTCTCGGCTCTGTGTGTAGAGAATTCCGGCCTTTTTCTGAGGCCAGGGCAGTCTTGATCCAAGCACAGGGTGAGAGTGTCTTCAAAGGGATCGTGGGAAGCTATGGGAAGATCGACAACAACCCTTGGTACATCGCCTTCATTGGTAATATGGCATCGGCCCGAGTGCAGGAGGCTGTCGGCTACACAGGAGAGGGAATCATCCTGGAGGCGACGTCTCTGGGACTGGGGACCTGCTGGGTAGGAGGGTATTTTCGCCCCGAGGCCGTTGCCCAGCGGATGTCGCTCGGAATCCATGAACGCGTCCTGGCTGTTACACCGGTTGGGATAGCATCAGATGGTTTCACATTCAAGGAAAAACTCATGTCCGGATTCGGTCGTATGCACAGGAGAAAACCGCTTCAGCAGCTGGTGACCGGGATACCGGAAGAGGACTGGATGACAACGGCCCTGGAAGCTGCACGCGTGGCGCCCTCCGCAGTCAATCGCCAGCCTTGGCGCTTCGAAATCTCCGGGAGGTCCATCTGCATCGCCCTCGATGAAAGCCGGGATACGTTCCACGTAGCCAGGCGTCTGGACTGCGGGATTGCCATGCTGCATCTGGAGTTGGGCGCCGGGCATGCGGGTGCCTCGGTGCAATGGTCATTCCCTGCCGGATCAGTTGCCTGCCTATCAGCAAGCTAGGTAGGGATCAATCGATCTCAAGCCAGGAAAACCAGATCGGATGGTGTTTCTTATACCAAACCAGCACGTCCCGCAGAACCTCCTGTTCGTCTTCAGAGATGACTTCAGGTGGGATGCGGTCAAATCTTACGCGCATGCGGCCGTCTCGTTTGTGTTCCAGCGCTTCGAAACATAGGGTTTGCAGTTCGTTACGGATCCGACCCGAATCAGAGATCTTCACTGGGCGGTTGCGGTAATCTTCGCCGTAGAAAAACCGCGTAAGAAGGGGATTGAATACCAGTTTCTGTTCTTCGGGTTGTTCCATCAGGCGCAGGGTGAATGTGATCCGCTTGTCTCCCTTGGGAGTGGCGATCCGGGCGGTCGTTCTATAGAGACCGTTTTCGATCTGCACAACTCCTTCGGCGCCCGAATAGGGATCATCACACATGTAGCCGGAAAGTGCGATCAGGTCCCAGCTTTTTTCTGGGAAAAAATCATCTACCCGAATGACCCGGTCCGAGATCGGCATCCCGGCATCCCGGGCCTCACGGATCAAGTCCTTGTATTCTTCAATTGTATTGTTTGCGAGCGGGGCCTCGAAATACGAAGCCAATTTATCCCTAAATTCCGGGTCCTCAGGATCCAGGTTCATGATATGGCGTTCCTTATCGATGGGCAGCTTGAACTTGGAAGTGAAGGTGACCAGTGTGCCGTCCAATCCCAACATGGGGGCTAAGCTGACTGCCTGCATGGCTTCTGCCGAGGCCGCATATCCGTCCACCAGGAAGAGGTGGGTCTGCCCCTCCTCATCCTGCCAGCTGCCCACGAGATATGTCGGGGCATAGGTCCCGGAGTCGACAAAAGCCTGCATTCCAGTGGGGAGTGTCCACCCGGCTTCGACCAGGTGAGCTCCCAGATCCCGCCACTGCTTCCAGAGCCAACCCAGCCGTTTGGTCCGGCTCTCTCCGCCCAAGGTCCAGACGTGTATATTGTGACGCTGGATCCCGGTGTAGGTCGATTCTATTGCCTGAACGACTTTTTCCCTGGGCGTCATGAAGTCCAGCAGCACAGAATTTTCTTCGGCCTTGCGGACGACCTCTAGGGGAAGGAAAAGATTCCCCATGTATCCTTCGTAGGGCTTCGTGATACGGAGCGGCTGGTCAAAGAGGTGGATGACGGTGAGTGGGCCTGTGGACTCGCCGTTGGCGAAGCGGGAGGTATTTTCCAGCGTGTCGATGGCCGCTCCCCAGACTCTTATCCCGGACTCCTTGATCTCTTTCCAGAATTCCTCCCAGCCGAATTCCGGATCGTTCAGGAGGCGGGTCACCCGCGAGTCGAGCCATTTGGCGACCTGGGGACGGGCGTAGACCCGGCCGAAGCCGAGCTGAGGATTGGAGCCCATTTCCCGGGTCTC
>JBGUED010000376.1:0-3124 GCA_041821525.1 Candidatus Aminicenantaceae bacterium
TGGCGAACGTCATCCAGAGCATCCTGGGAATGAATTCCCCCAGCGAATCGGCAGAGGCAGAGAAAAGCCCTTTCGCCGAAAAGGAGACCAAAAACCTCTACCGGGTCCTGGTCGCCGACGACAACATCGTGAACCGGAAGGTGGTCCACTACATGCTGGAGAAAAAGGGCCACCAGGTCATCAGCGTCCAGGACGGAAAAGAGGCGCTCAATGCCCTTGATAGCAACATCGTGGACCTCATCCTCATGGACGTACAGATGCCGGTCATGAACGGGATCGAGGCCACCCAGGCGATCCGTGAGAAGGAGCAGGGCGGCAGCGTACACACACCCATCATCGCGCTGACTGCCCATGCCATGAAGGGAGACCGGGAGCGCTGCCTGGAGGCGGGAATGGATGACTACCTCCCCAAGCCGATAAATCCGGACTCCCTGTTCGCGACCATGCACAAAATGGTCAGCAAGTTCAGGAAGAAGAGCCAAAAGCAGCACACACCCAGTTGGTGAGACGGACCATGTCAAAAATACTGATCGCCGAAGACGACCTCATCACGGCCAAGATCATAGAACGGCACCTTCAGGAATGGGGCTACGGTGTTTTTATAGAAAAGAACGGGGAAGACGCCTGGGAGACTCTGGAACAGGAAAACATTCAGATCGCCATCTTGGACTGGATGATGCCCAAGATGGACGGCCTCCAGCTCTGCCAGAAGGTCAGGGCCTCACGCTCCGATCCCTACACCTACCTCATCCTCCTCACCGCTCGGGCCTCCACAGCCGACATCGTCGAAGGCCTAAACGCCGGGGCGGACGACTACATCACAAAACCGGTGGAGCCAGCCGAACTCCGGGCTCGCCTCATGACGGGGATCCGGATCATCGAGCTGGAGAATAAAAACAAACGACTGCAGATAAAACTGGAAAAACTGGCCCGGGAAGACAGCCTGACAGGCTTTTTGAATAAAAAGAACATCCATGAGCGGCTGGAAGAAGAGCTGAGCCGGGGGCTGCGCGAACAGCAGCCGATCAGTGCCGTCCTCCTGGATATCGACAGGTTCAAACAGATCAATGACACGTATGGGCACAATGTGGGCGACGAGGTGCTCCTGGAGATCGCCGGGCGCCTGAGGGAAAACGTCCGCAGGCACGACCACATCGGCCGCTACGGCGGTGACGAGATTCTTGTCCTGCTCTGGCATACCTCGACCGAACATCTCCGCATCGTAGCCGATCGCCTCTGCACCTGCATCTCGCGGGATCCCATCCCCACGGATGCCGGCCCGCTGAAGGTGACGGTCAGCGTGGGGGGAGCTTCCTCGGAAGACCACTTCAATATCTCTGCAGAAGACATGATCAAGGTTGCAGACCTGGCCCTGTATGATGCCAAACACCAGGGCCGCGACCGGGTTGAGATCAGAGACATCCTGTAATAAGATAAAGGAATACGGATATGTTCAATGAAATGACAGACAGCATCATCGACTACACGTCTGCCCTGGAAAGGATTGGCGGGGACAAGGAATTCCTCGATGAACTCCTCGGTATCTATCAGGAAGAGTTCGATTTGAGTGTGGATTCGCTCGACCAGGCCCTCCTGGTACAGGATTTTACTGCCATCCAGGAGCTCGGCCACAGCCTCAAAGGCTCATCCGCTAATCTGAGCCTGATCCAGCTCAGGGATCAGGCCTATCTGATCGAGACCGCGGGCACTGAATTGGACTTGGCGCTGGCGCAGCGCAGTACGGCAGAACTCAAAAAAGAATTTCAACGCCTCAAAGAACATTTGGCCGAGAAAGAGAGGGCCGGCGCCTAGGTCAGCGTGTTCCCAGGTTTTTCATGAGAGAGGTCAGGTACCTCTCCCCTATCTTTTCAAATCCGTCCTTGATCTTCATCACACCACACAGATAGTGCTCCGTCCGGCCTATATAGATGTTGTGGTAGTATTTATCCTTGATGATGTATCCCCCGGAACGCGGGGTGAGCGACGATTTCCCCTTCGCTTCCAGATACCGGTCCAGCATCGCCTGTGCATCGTCATTGTCCTTCCCCACGATCACAAAGCAGTCGAAAACCTGGCCTTCCAGCTCATAGTTGGCCATGTATCCGCTGTGCAGGAATGCATACCCCATCACATTGTTAAGGATGTATTTTTCGGTGTTGGCGACGAGGCCCTCCCCCGGGAACGCAGCCAGTAGGGCAGGAAAGCCGCCTGTATCTCCGACCCGTGTAACGATGTCCTGGGCAAATCCTTTGAGGACGCCATCGGAATCATCCGTACAGTCGAAGCAGAGAAGCTTCACATAGTAGCGGCCGGCCAGGAAGTTCAACGAGCCCTCCTCCAGGTAGCCCTGCACGCCGATCGGGAGAAAGGGATTCTCTGGATACCGCTCCGCGCTGTAGATCCCGAAGGAGCTGGTGGGGCTTCCCAGGTCATAGATCTCCACGGACATCGAGCTCTCTGCCTCTTCCTTCTTATACTGGGCCACGATCAGCTCCTGGAAATCATAGGACAGGTAGATCTCGGCCGCCCCGTTGATGTACTCGAACAAGTTCTCAGGGAAATAGGTCTGGGAATCCTCGCTCTGAGTCCAGGCCGAGACTTGGGGCAGCAGCCTCTTGATCTGCTCCTCGGACTGAGACTGAACCGGCCCTGCCAGGGCCATCAGACCGCAGGCGACCAAGGCGACAGCCAGAAGTGTATTCGGACTATATTGTATTCTGCTCATTATCATACTCCTTGCTGTTATCATACACCGCTACTATAGACGTTTCCGACATTTTTGACAATATTCCCTGGGCCTGGAAAGAGCTTTGATTCCCGTGAGAAGGAGGCGCCACCTCCTTTATTGGCTTCAGGGAATATTGACAGGATATTTATTAGGGAGTAACTTTGGACTGATGTACAGATCCAGGGTAGTGATCGTCAAATCCCCGGGCGTCCTCTCCAAGGGCGGGGAACTGGACAGCCGCAGGCTGGCGGCTATGTACGACCGGGGCTTCTCCCTTCTCAGTGGATCAGGAGATAAGCAGGATCTCCTGCACACTCTCTTCAAGGCCACAGATACGGTCGGGATCAAGGTCAACACCATCGGCGGCAGGGCGCTTTCCACGCGCCCGGAAACAGC
>JBGUED010000377.1:0-3111 GCA_041821525.1 Candidatus Aminicenantaceae bacterium
AAAGAGTATCTGCGCCGCCAGGCCGAAAACGAAAAACTGGCCACGGAATATGGAGTGCTGGGATCGAAGCTGCACTCGCTAGGCATTTCCCATGAGCAGATCGAGGCGATCATCGAGAAGTGTAGCCTGGTCGAAGAGCAGGACTACAAGTGCGAGGTGGCTGACCCCCTCCTGCCCATCCTGTCCCCAATATCAGGGACCGTGATCTTCCGGGATGTGGTGCGAGGCGCCCACATTGAGCCCGAGAAGATCCTGCTCACCGTCTCGGATCTGGGGAGGCTCTGGGCGCACCTCGATGTCTATGAGAAGGACATCCCCCTTGTCTCTGAGAAGAGCCAGGTGTCCATCCAGACGTCCCTCTACCCGGGCCGAAGCTTCCCGGCACGCATCACCTACGTCTCCAACCTCCTCGATGAAAAACTCCGGACCATGAAGGTCCGGGTCGAAGTGGAAAATCCCGAGGGCCTGCTCAAGCCCAACATGTATGTCCAGGGGGTCCTGGAGAGCCCGATCAACCATGGAGAGAAAGTCCTGGCCGTGCCTGAGGAGGCGGTCCAGAGCCTGGACGGGGAGAAGGTAGTCTTTGTCCGGGAAACGGGAGATGTGTTTGAGGTCCGGCATGTCCGGATCGGAGACAAGGTCGGTGACCACCGCATCATCCTCACGGGCTTGACAGAACACGAAGAAGTGGTCCTGAAGGGAGCGTTCATCCTGAAGACCGAGATCAGCAAGGGTACGTTCGGGCATTCCCACGTTCACTGATCCCAACGAAACCAAGATCATGATCGAAAAAATCATCCAATTTTCCCTGAAGCAGAGGCTGTTCATCGTACTGGCCACGGTCATCACGGCCGTGCTGGGCTACACAGCCTACCGCAGCCTGGCCATCGACGTGTTCCCCGATCCCTCCCCGCCCCTGGTTCAGATCTACACCGAGGCCCACGGCATGGCCCCGGAAGAGGTCGAGAGGCTCATCTCCTACCCGCTCGAATCCAGCATGTTCGGCCTGCCCAAGGTCAAGAACATCCGCTCCACCTCCTCCTATGCCCTGTCCCTCGTCAACGTCTATTTCGAAGACAAGACCGATATCTACTGGGCCCGGCAGCTGGTGGCGCAGCGGGTGCTCGAAACTAAGGATCAGCTCCCCGAACACGCGCACAATCCGGTGCTGGGCCCGATCGCCACGGGTCTGGGCATGGTTTATCTCTATTACCTGGAAAGCGAGGGGCAGTCCGCCCTGGAACTCCGCACCCTGCAGGACTGGCTCATCAAGTACGAGCTCAAGTCCGTTCCCGAGGTCTCTCAGGTTCTGAGCATCGGAGGAGAGGTCAAGCAGTTCCAGATTTTGGTGAATCCCCTGGCTCTCCTCAAGTACGATCTGTCCCTGGCCGAACTCATGGACAAGGTCCGCCAAAACAACCAGAACGTGGGCGCCAGCTTCATCACCAAAGGACAGGAAGAGTTCATCGTCCGATCTGTGGGACTGGCCAAGACCATCGAGGACCTGAGCGAGATCGTGCTCGCCAGCTATCAGGGAACTCCCATCAAGCTCCGCGATGTGGCAGAGGTCAAGATCCTCCCGGAGGTGCGCCGCGGTGCGGCCCTGGTCAACGGGGAGGGCGAGAAAGTGGTGGGCATGGTGCTCAAGCTCTTCGGATCCAACACCGCCAAGGTCATCACAGACCTGGAGGCGCGGATCGCAGAGATCAATGCCTCACTGCCAGAGGGCGTCGAGATCGTCCCCTTCTACAACCAGGCATCCCTGGTGAGGCAGTGTTTTTCCACGGTCTCCACCAACCTGATCCTGGGCATCATCCTGATCATCCTCGTCCTGTTCCTATTTATGGGCGACTTCCCCTCCGCCATGATCGCGGTGTTCGCCCTCCCGTTCTCCATCCTCTTCTCCTTCATCCTGATGCAGCGGTTCAACCTGGCGGCAGACCTGATCTCCTTCGGGGGGCTGGCCATCGCCATCGGCCTGATCGCGGATGCGGCCATCATCCTGGTGGAGAGCATCCACCGCCACATGCGGCTGCAGTGTGAAGACAAACGCCTGGCGATCCTGGCCGCCGCCCAGGAGGTGGGCCGGCCGCTCTTCTTCGCCGTCATCATCATCATCTTGGTGTTCCTCCCCATATTCACGCTGACCGGCGTGGAAGGGATCATGTTCCGGCCCATGGGATTCACCATCTCGTTCGCCCTGGTCGGGTCCCTGATCTTTGCCCTGTTGGCCATCCCGGCCCTGGCCTATTATTTTCTCAAGACCAAACCGCCGGAATCCTGCCCGGAAGAGCCCTTCCTCATCCGCAACCTCAAGAAGGCCTACCTGCCGTTTTTCGCCCTCTGCCGGAGGAACCGAAAGAAGGTCTTCGCGATTACACTGCTTGTCTTCGCTGGGGGGCTTGCCCTCGTGCCCTTCATGGGGCGGGAGTACATCCCCTACCTGGAAGAGGGCACCCAGCACCTCCGTGTGACCTTCGATCCCAACGCTGCCCTGGAAGAAGTCGTGTCCACCACCATGGAAATCGAAAAGGTCTTGATCAATGTCCCGGAGGTGACCGGAGTACTCAGCCGGATCGGCCGCGGGGAGGTGGGGAGCCATGCGCATGCCATCAACGACGCCGAGATCCTGATTCGCATCAATCCCATCCGGAAGTGGAAATCCTTCAAGACCAAGGATGAACTGATCTACGAGATCGAGCATCGTTTGGAGGAATTCCCCGGCATCAACCTCAACATGACCCAGCCCATCGCCCACAACCTGGACGAGCTGCTGACCGGAGTCAGAGCGCAGCTGGCGGTCAAGGTCTATGGGGAAAACTTCGACACCCTCAAGAATCTGGCCACGGATATCAAAGAGGAGATCGG
The DNA here is from genome assembly GCA_041821525.1 of Candidatus Aminicenantaceae bacterium. Classification (GTDB taxonomy): domain Bacteria; phylum Acidobacteriota; class Aminicenantia; order Aminicenantales; family Aminicenantaceae; genus JAUXEH01. The sequence goes on from JBGUED010000377.1 coordinate 2,869, forward strand.
GGACATCCCAGGCGCCGCCGACATCCAGGTGGAACAGTTCAGCGGCCAGAATCACATCCAGATCGTCCTCGACGCACGCCCGTCCGTGAGCGCGGGGCCCAGCACGGATGCGGACGCGCGCATTCGCGTGCCTCGGACGACCATGTCCGACTTCCTGCTCGGACGCTCGTTCGACAAGAAGCGCTTTGTTCACGTCTCAGGCGACAAGGCCGCGCGAACCGATTTGATCCGGGCGCTCGGCAC
>JBGUED010000378.1:0-3098 GCA_041821525.1 Candidatus Aminicenantaceae bacterium
ACCCTTGCCAGCATGTCCTTTTTTTCTTGGTCACTCAGAGAAATATAGCTCATTGGAGGTCAGATCCTCTTTTCACAAGAGAGAGGCCTTAGTCTTCCAGCCCCTCCAGAAATTTTTCGTACTCGTCGACAGACATGAGTTTTTCGATATCCGCGGCATCCTTCACCTTGAGACGGATGATCCATCCCTGGCCGTGGGGGTCTTCATTGACCTGCTCGGGGGCATCGTTCAGGCCCTCGTTCACGGCAGCGACCTTACCGGCGATCGGAGAGTACATGTCAGAGACCGCCTTCACGGATTCGATAACGCCCAGGGATTGATGAAACTCCAGTTCAGTACCGACCTCGGGCAGTTCCACGTAAACCACGTCTCCCAGCTGTTTCTGGGCAAAATCCGTGATGCCGACAAGTGCCTCGTCGCCCTCGACCTTGACCCACTCATGGTCCTTGGTGTAATAGAAGTCCTCAGGGTACATCTCCCATCCTCCTTTATATGTTCAAGTCATTATTTTCTAATAGTCGCGCTTGTAGAACGGCAGTTCCACTACGCGGGCCGGGATCTGTTTGCCGCGGATCTCGATTTCGATTTCCGTGCCTACCTCGATGGAATCGATGGGCAGATAGGTCAGGCCGATGCTCTTCCTGAGAAAGGGCGAATAGGTTCCGGAAGTGACCTCGCCCACGCGGTTCCCGCCCACAGATACGGGATAGTGGGAGCGCGCGATCCCCCGGCCCACCACTTCGAAACCCGCCAGCTTGCGAGTGAGCCCCTCATCCTTCTGTTGGAGCAGGACATCGCGTCCCAGAAAATCACCCTTCTTGAACTTGACCAGCCAGCGCAGACCCGCTTCCAGGACCGTGGTGGTGTCGTCGATATCATTGCCGTAAAGCATCAGGCAGGCCTCAAGGCGCAGGGTATCCCGCGCCCCCAGCCCGATAGGCTTGAGGCCGTGTGACTCTCCCTTTTTCAGGAGGGCATCCCAGATGACACCGGGAGTTTGCGACTGAGTGTAGATCTCGAATCCGTCCTCCCCGGTGTAGCCGGTGCGGGACACCATGGAAGCGATGCCCGCCACTTCAGTGTGCACCACGGCGAACGACCCCAGTTCGTCCAGGTCGGCAGGGGTGAGTGTCATCAGGATATCGATCGCCTTCCGGCCCTGCAGCGCCAGCTGGGAATACCGATCGCTCACATTGGTGACCGTGACGTCGAATCCCTCGGTGTGCGTGCGGATCCACTCAAAGTCCTTGTCTGCGTTAGCGGCGTTTACTACCAGCAGGTAGTGCGTCTCGTCCAGGCAGTAGACCAGAAGGTCGTCGACAAAGGTTCCTTGGGGAGTGGTCAGGGCCGAATACTGCGCCTTCTCGGGATTGGTGCGGGCCGCGTTGTTGGGGGTCAGATGCTGCACATAGTCCAGGGCCTGAGGGCCGGTCACCAAGATCTCTCCCATATGGCTCACATCGAATAATCCGGCCTGGTTGCGGACTGCGAGGTGCTCTTCCATGATGCCCGAGTACTCGACAGGCATCTCCCATCCGAAGAACTCGATCATCCTGCCGTTGAGCTTGGTATGGTTGTCATGCAGGCGGGTGGTTTTCATCATTTTTCCTCAAATAAAGTAAAGATAAAAATTATCATATATTGGGGCTGTATTCAAGAATTAACTGCCATTGGGGCTAAAGCAATCTCCTACTTGCCCATATCCCTCATTTTGTTATAATTAGGACCCAAGAATGATAAACATCAAAGCCGAACTCAAACAGGACATCCTCCGCATCCTCAGGGAGCGCTATTCCTCAGAACCTGAGCGGATGGAGATCAACTACACGCCCGACATCAGCATGGGCGACTTGGCCCTGGCCTTCCCCCTCCAGATGGCCAAGACCCTGAAGCGTCCGCCCCGGGAGATCGCCCAGGAGATCGCTCCCCTGCTCGAGGGTCTGGAGGGCGTGGCCCGGAGTGAGATCGCAGGACCCGGCTACATCAACCTCTTTCTCGACCGCGAGCGCTTCTTTGCCGACAAACTCAAGGCCGCCGGCACCTCCACCCTGACACCCGAGGTCCCCAAGATCATCGTGGAGCACACGTCCATAAACCCCAACAAGGCCGCCCACATCGGACATCTGCGCAATTCCGTGCTGGGCGACACCCTGGTCCGCTGCCTGCAGCACAAGGGAGAAAATATCGAGATCCAGAACTACATCGACGACACAGGGGTTCAGGTAGCGGACGTTGTGTTCGGCTTCCAGGAGATGGAAAAGAAATCCCTGGACGAGATCAAGGCCATCCCGGGAAAGTTCGACTACTACTGCTGGGACCTCTACACCCAGACCACACGCTTCCTGGAGGAAAATCCCGAGGCCCAGCAGCAAAAGGCCGAGATCCTGAAAAAGATAGAAGAGGGCAAAGGCACAGAAGCAGAGATCGGGGCCCATGTTTCCCGCCGCATCCTCAAGGCCCACCTCAAGACCATGCACCGCCTGGACATCACCTACGACCTCCAGGCCTGCGAGAGCAGCATCATCGCACTCAAGTTCTGGGATAAGGCGTTTTCCCTGCTCAAGGAGAAGGGCGGCCTCTACTTTGTCGAGGAAGGCGAACATAAGGGCTGCTGGGTCATGAAGCTCGAGGAAGGGCCTGAACAGGAAAAGATCATCGTGCGCTCCAACGGCATCGTGACCTACACAGGCAAGGACATCGCCTACCAGCTCTGGAAGTTCGGGCTTTTGGACAAGGACTTCTATTACGAGCCGTTCGTGGAGCAGGACGGCCGCACCATCTGGATAACGACCGGCCGGTCAACAGACCACACTCCCGAGTTCGGCAACGGGCATCGGGTCTACAATGTGATCGACACCCGCCAGTCCTACCCCCAGAAGATCGTGGCCCAGGGCCTCAAATCACTCAAATACCTCAAGGAAGCGGAAAACTCCATCCATTTTTCCTACGAGATGGTGGCACTCTCGCCCGAGAGCCTCCAGGAGCTGGGCCTCGTCGTGTCAGAGGAAGATCAGGACAAGGATTTCCATGAGGTCTCAGGCCGTAAGGGCGTGGGCGTCAAGGCCGACGACCTGCTCGACCGGCTGGAACACAAGGCC
>JBGUED010000379.1:0-3092 GCA_041821525.1 Candidatus Aminicenantaceae bacterium
GCTCGAAGCGATCACCAAGCGGATTCGCACCTCCCGCGCCGGTCTGGACAATCCCGATCGGCCGACCGGCGTGTTTCTGCTGGTGGGGCCCAGCGGCGTGGGCAAGACCGAGCTGGCACGCGCCGTGGCAGAGGCCCTCTTCGGGGACGAGCGCTTCATGGTGACCCTCAACATGACCGAGTACCAGAATGAATACAACACCTCCCGCTTGATCGGCGCCGATCCCGGCCTGGTCGGGTATGGAGAAGGCGGTGCCTTGAGTGAGCCGGTGCGCCGGCGTCCCTACAGCGTCGTACTCCTGGATGAGATCGAAAAAGCCAACCAGTCGGTCATGGACCTGTTCATGCAGGTCTTCGACCGCGGCATGCTGCAGGATGCCGACCGGAGGGATATCAACTTCAACAACACCATCATCTTCATGACTTCTAACCTGGCATCCGAAGTGATCTTCGCCAACTACAACGAGGGCATGACCGACCCGGACGCCCTGCTGGAGGAGATGCGGCCCTATATGAATCAGCACTTCCGCCCGGAGTTCCTGGGACGCCTGAAGCCCATCGTGTTCCTTCCCCTGGCCGAGGATGTCATGAAGCTCATCGTGGAACTCAAACTCGGGCGCCTGGCGCGGCGGCTCCAGGAGAACCAGAACCTGAAGGTGGAATTCAGCAAACCTATCGTTAAAGAGATCGTCTCACGCTGCACCCGGGCTGAGACCGGGGCCCGCAACATCGACGCCATCATCGACCGAAACATCGCTCCCGAGATCTCTACGCAGCTGCTGGGTTTCATGACCGAGGGCAAAGAGCCTTCTCTGCTCAAGATCGGGAAAGACAAGCAGGGCAACTTTACTTACAACTTTACTTAACAAGGAGTCGGCATGGTTAAATACTCGTCCAATCAGCCCTTTTATGAGCTCCAGTGCAGCGAGCTCGAAGAGGATGCCCTGCGTGTATTATCGTTCCAGGGCGAGGAAAAGATATCACGCCTGTTCCGATACACGTTCGAGCTCTTGTCCGAGGATCCCGAGCTGGATCCGGTTGATATCCTGAACAAAAAAGCTATGTTTGTCCTGCATCGAGGGGATGAGGATCCGCTCAAGATCTTCGGGATCATATCCCATTTCGAACAGCGCGGCCGCTCACCCAGCTATGTATCCTATTATGCCGAACTCGTGCCTAAGATGTGGCTCACGGGCCTGACCTTCCGGAACGAGATCTACCAGAACATGAACGTCGAGAAGATCGTGACCGAGGTCTTGAAGATCGATGGACTGGCTGCGAAAGACTTCGAGTTCGACCTGAGCGGGTCGTATCCGGATTTGGAATACGTGTCCCAGTACAGGGAGACCAACTTCGACTTCATCAACCGCTGGTGTGAGCGCTTCGGGATTTTCTACTTTTTCGATCACAAAGACGACAACGACGTGATCGTGTTCACTGACGACAACGAAAAACTCCCTGCCATCGAACAGGAGGAGGACCTTCCCTACAATCCCAACCGGGATCCCCTGAGTGAGAAGGAGACCATCGCCGTAATCACCTGCCAGTCCAAGGTCGTGACCGGACTCCACCAGGTCAAGGACTACAACTACCGCCATCCCTCGCGGGACCTGAAGGCCGAGAGCCAGATCGATTCCGAGGCCCCGGGCATGTTCTATGATTACGGGGACCACTACAAGGAAGTCTCGGAGGGAGAGGCTATCGCCGTGGTTCGCAACGAGGAGACCGTGGCCCAGAGCAAGGTTTTCAAAGGCGAGAGTGACTGCCGTCTGTTCCACGCGGGCTCCACCTTCAAGATGGCGGAGCACTACCGGGACGACTGGAACGAGATCGTCTACATCCTGACGCAAGTCAGATCCAGGGGTTCGCAGCAGGGGCTCTTCGCTTTCCTTACGGATCACGCAAAAATAGCTCCCTCCTATGTGAACGAGTTCCTCGCCATCCCCAACGACATCGCCTTCCGGCCGGAGAGGATCACTAAAAAGCCCAGGATCAGCGGCTTCATGAACGCCAAGATCGATGCCGGCGGGGACGGGCAGTACGCCGAGTTGGACGACCAAGGCCGCTACAAGGTCACCATCCCCTATGACCTGAGCGGCAACAGCGGGGGAGAGGCCACACAGTTTATCCGCATGGCCCAGCCCTACGCGGGCGCAGGCTATGGCATGCATTTCCCCCTGCACAAGGACACGGAAGTGGCCCTGACTTTTGTCGACGGAGATCCGGACCGGCCTGTCATCATGAATTCTTTGACCAATCCGGCCACCACCAGCCCCGTGACAAGCTCCAACCAAACCCAGAGCCAGATCCGGGACAACGGCAACAACGAGATCGTCCTGGAGAGCGCCGACGGCGGCCAGATCATCCACATCAAGCAATCCTGCGGCCACGAGATTAAGATGGATGCCGGCGGCCAGAAGATCGAGCTGCGCGATACCTACGGCAATGAGATCGTCCTGGACAGTGGAGGTGGAACAATAACTCTATATTCTCCTACCAATGACTCTAAGATCGTGCTGGGCAAGAGTATCGATATGACGAGCACGAGCAATATAAAAACAAACACGGCGGCAGACTGGATCGAGAATGTGGCAGGCAAGGCCAAGGTAGATGTCGGCGGTGATGTGTTAAATCTGTTCATGGGAATAAAAAACGAGGTCGTGTTGGGCGCTAAATCAGAGTTCCTGGGAGGAGTTAAGAACGAGGTTGTACGGGCTGCGGTGATCTCCAACTTCAGCGGTCTCAAGTCAGAGATAGTCAAGGGAACTGTATTCGAGAACAACAGCGCCACAAAGTATGAGTCCGATGGTGCCTCATCCAAGGAAAAATCTCCTTCCTATCTGCAGCAGGTGGCCCAGGTAAAACATTTGTTCTCCATGCATAAGGCGAACATCAAGGCGGATAAGAAAGAGAAAGTGGGGGGCACATTAGAGCAAAAAGCGACGACTGTAAAGGAAATAGGGAGTGAAAACGCGCGAAAATTTGCGAATATTAAGGAAAGCTCTAGTTCCTTGAAAACAAAGGCTGATTCCATGAAGCTGAAAGCCGCTAGCTATAAATTGAAAGCGGACAATGCCAAATTAATGGCAAACG
>JBGUED010000380.1:0-3088 GCA_041821525.1 Candidatus Aminicenantaceae bacterium
ATGCAAGACCTCATCGGTCGCACCCTCGGTCACTACCGCATCGTCGACAAGGTCGGCGAGGGCGGGATGGGAGTGGTGTATCGAGCGCAAGACGAACGCCTCGATCGCGATGTGGCCATCAAGGTGCTGCCGCATGAGAAGCTGGCCGACGAGGAGCGCAAAGCACGGTTCGTGCAGGAGGCCAAGGCGGCCTCGTCGCTGAACCATCCCAACATCATCGTCGTGCACGACATCACAGCCGACCAGGGCCTCGACTTCATGGTCATGGAATATGTGGAGGGGAAAACCCTCGACCAGTTGATCGGCCGCAAAGGCATGAAGCTCAACGACGCGCTCGCCTGTGCCGTCCAGATCGCCGAGGGCCTGGCCAAGGCCCATGGCGCAGGGATCGTGCACCGGGATCTAAAACCCGCCAACATCATGGTGACCGACGACGGCAGGGTCAAGATCCTCGACTTTGGACTGGCCAAGCTGCTCGAGGACAAACAGGCCTCACCCGCCGGCCCGACCATGACCCTGGGCCAGCCGGAAAAGCCCCAGACCGAAGAGGGATTCATCATGGGGACCGTGGCCTACATGTCTCCGGAGCAGGCCGAGGGCAAAAAAGTCGATGCCCGCTCCGATGTTTTTTCTTTCGGCTCCGTTCTCTACGAGATGCTCACAGGCCAGAAAGCCTTCAGCCGGGAAACCCGTATGTCCTCTCTGGCGGCCATCCTCAACGAGGATCCCAAGCCGGCCGCCCAGATCGACGAAGCGCTTCCCTCAGAGATCGCACAGGCCCTCGCACGCTGCCTGCGCAAAGACCCCCAGCGCCGGTGGCAGAACATGTCCGACCTCAAGATCGTGCTCCAGGACTCAAAGAAGATTCCGAATCCGGAAAGCTCCGCGCCCCTCAAGCCCTGGCCGCGGCCAGCCGGCGCCGGATTCCTCCCCTGCTCTGGCTGGCCCTGGGAGCGACAGCTATCGCTGCAGCCGTTCTTCTCTGGCTCTTCCTCCCCAAACCTTCAGGGCCACCAGAGTTCGAGATCACGCGCCTTACCTTCGATGCCGGCCTGACCTGGGCTCCTGCCATCTCCCCGGACGGGACCATGTTTGCCTGCGCCTCGGACCGAAGCAGCGACGGCAGCTTGGATATTTGGGTTCAGCAGCTCGCGGGCGGAGCTCCGCTGCGGCTGACCACCCATCCCGCCATTGATGACAATCCCTCCTTCTCCCCCGATGGATCCAAGATCGCGTTCAGGTCCACACGGGGAGGCGGTAGTGGAATCTATGAGATCGGCACCCTGGGCGGTCAGGCCCGCCGCCTCGCAGACCGTGGCCGCCTTCCCAAGTACTCGCCGGATGGTTCCTGGATATCTTTCATTACGATACCGGCATATGAGGAAACTCGACTGAACAAAATGTTCCTGATCCCGGCTCAAGGAGGGGATCCGATCCCCTTCCAGCCTGAGTTTTGTATCGTCAACCTGGGCACCAATTTAGGCCCGGTCTGGTCTCCGGACGGTCAATATCTGATATTTAACGGTCGGCGTATGGACGACCCAGACAGCCTCGACTGGTGGATCGCCCCGGTCACAGGCGGCCCGGCAGTCCGCACCGAAGCCCACCGCAGCCTCTCCATACCTCCAGTCTGGCAGAGCCCCTATGCCTGGTTAGGGTCCCATATCTACTACTCGACAGGTACAACCGTTGATGGGGTCAATCTCTTCCGGGCACAGATCCATGGCCCAGACTGGAACGTCAGCGGACCGGTCGAACGGATCACATCCGGCACGGGGATGCAGTATGGCGCATCGGTCCAGGAGGGCAGCTCTGTCGTATATGTCAATCTCAATTGGGTCGCGAACATCTGGACACTCGAAGCCAGCCCGGATCTTGGCCTGGTGAGCGGGGAACCGATTCCGGCAGACCAGGACATCATGGCCAAATTCAGCCCCAGCATAAGCCGCGACGGATCCATCCTGGCATACAGTGCTTTTGGCGGTTTTAAGCGCGCGACCTCTGAGGTCCGTGTGAAGAACCTGGTCAAAGGAGAGGAAAAAATAATCCCGATGAGGACTGCCTGGCTGGGACAGACTGTCAGACTCAGCCCCGACGGCAGCGTCCTCTCCTATCGCGATGTGGTCGAGGGTCAGCTCAGGACATTCATCATGAGCATAGAGGACACAGCCGGACGCGAGGTCTGCGATTCCTGTATGATCCTGGGATTTTTCTCCGACCCGAACTTTGCCTTGATCCAGGAAGGGGGCGGCCGACTGCTGAGGCTCAATATCGCCACAGGTGAGAAGTCACTCCTCCTGGAAGCCGGCGCAGGCCCCATCTTAGCGCCTGCTCTCTCTCCCGACGACCGTTGGATCAGTTTCGTCCATGGAAAGCCGGACGGACGCGTTGCCCTCTACGTGGCCCCTCTGACCGAAAGCCCTCCCCCCGAATCAGACTGGATCCTGCTTTTCGAGGAGGATCATTACCTGGGTTCTCCGGCGTGGTCTCCGGATGGAAACCGCCTGTATTACGTTTCGGAAAGGGATGGTTATGGTTGTGTATGGACACAGAAACTCAACCCGCAAACAAAACAACCGGAGGGAGAGACCGAGGGCGTCTATCACGCCCATCAAGGCGGTTTCGCTTTGAACCTTCCGCGCGGCAATGCCACCGTGGCCGTGGCCGCGGACAAACTGGTCCTCTGGATGAGCGAGACTACGGGCAACATCTATATGGCTACGCCCAAGCAGAAGTAAGCTCACTAAAGAACGGCTTCGAGATTAACAGCATTTGCATCTAAAAGTGCCCTTTTACCCCTAAAAAGTGTGGATTAAGCCTAATAAAGTGGTAGTTTAAGCATTTAACTCATTTGTTTTCAGCAACATTTCATGGTCCGTCCCCGAAATAGTCCCCGAAATAGCCTGAAATGGCTGTTCAAGAAGATGATCGAATGGAAATCATTTGTCTGGGAAGATTATCACCTCAGCGGCGTCCAAAGAAGTAAAACATGACACATAAAAATCCTTTGGCCATATCCTTGACCATCTTTCTCATGCTTGTTGTCAGTTCTCACTTCCTTTTCAGTCAGGAGCGCGCCAAAACCCTC
>JBGUED010000381.1:0-3080 GCA_041821525.1 Candidatus Aminicenantaceae bacterium
GAGAGCACCTTGACAGTCGCGGTTTCTTCCTGCACATCGATCACGACCAGGTTGCCGAAGACCTGGAGCGGCGCATCGACATGCAGCTCTCTATAAAGGACCAGCTGTTGGCCGCGGTGGATATCGTCCACAGCCCCCATGTTGATGAGCGCCCAGTGGCCGGTGGCGACCTGGTTGTAATCGCCCTGTATGAAGATCACTCTGCCGCTGACCCCATCGGCCTTGAAAGGAGGCACATCATACCCGAGGTCCTTTCCGAGGAGCGATTCATCGGGCATGAAAGGGACCAGGTAGCTGCCGATGGGCACGGGATCGCAGCACTTTTCCAGCACGGCCGTCGACTTGTGCTCGGCCATATTCACGATCCGGGCCCGGCCCTTCTTGAATGCCAGGTCTCCGTAATTCTCGAATTCGTAGTCCTTGTCCCAGGCCCTGCGGGAAGTGATCTCCAGGACCATGAACAACTGCCCTTCCTCCAGGCCGTCCGCCCTGCCCTTATCCACATACATGAGGTCACCGTCACTGTAGATATTCCGCTCGCTCTCGCGGTCGGCACCGATGATCCTCATGTCGGGCAGATCGCCGCTGTGAATGCGGAATGAGCAGTACAGGTCTATCTCGGAGAGCAGGTCATAGATCTCATCGTAGATCTTGGCCCGACGGATCTCGCCCTCAGGCTCCTGCTGCTCCTGCTGCATCGCGGGCTCGCCTTCGCGCTCCGGCTGGGGCATGACCGGCTCCACGCTCACGAGCGAGATGTTGCCGCAGGCTTTGGGCATGACGAATTCGTAGCGGTTGTTGCCGGCTTCAAGGGAAAAACTGAAGACGGGGAGGGGATCCGCTCCCGCCCATTCAAGATCCTGGACAAGCTTGACCTTCCCCTGCGAGCGGAACAGCATCCATTTCATGTTCCCGCCCACGGGCATGGTCTTTTCCTCGAAGGCGGATTGTTTTATCTGATCCATGAAAGGCACAAACAGATCGCCGCATCCTGCCAAGGTAAATCCGATCTTGATGTCTTCCGTGTGTTTCTCAGCGATGGTCTTCATCAGCTGGTCAACGGGCATGTTGGTATCGATAAATTTGAATCGGCCGATTTCCGTGAGCTTCTTGGTCTCTGCCAGGGTGTTCCCGGACAGCAGGATCAAGATGCCGATAAAGATGAAAATAGTCCTTTTCTTGTCTTTCATCCCAGCCTCCTTCAGGTATCCGGAAATGAACGCAGACCTCTCATGTGGTACCTGAAATTCTTGCGTAATATTTGGGTCTATTATATTGAGTCGTTTCAGGCGTGTCAAATTTGACTCGCCTTTCACTCTGTACACACGCACCCCTGAGTGGACATGGGCCGGGGATTGCTTTACAATGGGGCTGGAAAAATGGCCAAAAAACTACGTGTTGCCCTCCTCTTCGGGGGGCGCTCGGCCGAACATGACGTCTCCATTACCTCTGCCGCGGCGATCTACACACATCTGGATAAGAGCAGGTTCGACATCACATGCGTATACGCCAACCGGCAGGGCGGCTGGCGGACGGTGGAGACCCCACAGGCCCCGGCCGAAGTGCTGAGGCAGGGTGAATTCACCTCTTTCCTCCCCTGGGCACCTCAGAACAGGGACGATCGCTTCGAGGCGGATATCTTTTTTCCTGTCCTCCACGGCCCCTTTGGTGAGGACGGGACCGTCCAGGGGCTTTTCGAGCTGGCAGGGGTGGCGTATGTGGGGGCCACGGTCCTGGCCTCGGCCGCGGGCATGGATAAGGCCGTGGCCAAGACCCTGTTCCAGAGCCGGGGACTCCCCGTGGGGCACTTCGATGTCGTCCTCGAGCAAGACTGGCGCGCAGATCCCGAAATCCTCCTGCGTTCCATACGGGAAGCCTACGCTCCGCCCTTTTTTGTCAAACCTGCCAACCTGGGCTCCAGCATCGGCATCAGCAGGGTAATAACCCACGCGGAGATCGAGGACGCATTCGAAACCGCATTCCGGTACGATCGCAAGATCCTGGTGGAAGAGGGGATCTCAGGCCGGGAGATCGAATGCAGCGTCCTGGGGAACGACGAGCCGCTGGCTTCACTCCCCGGAGAGGTCATCCCCTCTCGCGAATTCTATGACTACCGGGACAAGTACCTCGAAGGGAAGACCCGTTTCGGGATCCCCGCGGAGCTCCCGGAGCAGCTGACGGAAGAGATTCGCCGCCTCTCCGTGGAGGCGTTCAAGGCGGTGGACGGGTGCGGCATGGCCCGTGTGGACTTCTTTGTTCAGGAGGGAACGGAACGGATCATTCTGAACGAGATCAACACCATCCCGGGCTTCACCCAGATCAGCATGTACCCCAAACTCTGGGAGGCCAGCGGACTGGGATTCGCAGCCCTTCTCGAGGAACTCATCGAACTCGGCCTGGAGCGGCACGCGAACCGGAAGCGAGACGTGGAATGGACATGAGGGTCCTGGGGCTCGACTACGGAGACAAGAACATCGGGCTGGCAGTGAGCGATCCCCTCCTCATCACGGCCCAGGGCCTGGGATTCTATCAGCAGAAGGGGAGGGAGAAAGATCTGACGTATTTCCAGGGGCTGGTGGCGGAATACGGCATCGGCCGTATCGTGGTAGGACTTCCGCTCCGGATGGACGGCACACCGGGGAGCCGTGTCGAAAAGACCCGTCGGTTCGCCGACTGGCTGGGGTCCGCCCTGGGCATCCCGATCGTCTTCTGGGATGAACGCCTGACCACTAAAGAGGCCTTCCGGATCCTGCGTGAACAGAAGGCAACCCCGAAGAAAAAGAAGGCCTTGAAGGACCAGATCTCCGCCACCCTGATCCTAGCGAGTTACCTGGAGAACGAACGGTAGCATGCCCGGCGTGCTCCGGATCGTGAGGTTGGCCCTGCTGCTGGGAGCTGTTCTCCTGCTGATCACAGCCGGCTGGTTTGCCATTCAGTACAACACGGCAGCCGAGGACACGGCTGAGACCGTCACGGGTCACGGCCTGTCTACGAACATCATCGAAGCCTCCCTGGAGGCCTACCTTGCCGGGCTCGAGAAGCTGCTCTGGCATGAGGCGGCAGCCGCAGCGTCGGTCGCC
>JBGUED010000382.1:0-3076 GCA_041821525.1 Candidatus Aminicenantaceae bacterium
AGTTCATGACCATCAACCGCGGGACGCCCAAGGACGTGGGGATCACATGTATCGGAAGTGACAATTATTTCATGGCATACTCGCACATCGCCCATGACTGTCAGGTGGGTGATCAGATCGTGTTCATGAACAGTGTTACTTTGGCGGGGCACTGCCATATCGACGATTACGCGCAGATCAGCGGTTTTACAGGAATTCACCAGTTCTGCCGGGTCGGCAAGTATTCCTATATCGGAGGATATTCCGTGATCACCCAGGATGTCCTGCCTTTCAGCAAGGTGGCGGGGGGGCGGCCACAGCTCATCTTTGGCCCCAATGCTATCGGGCTGAAGCGGCTAGGATTTGCCCGCGACCGCATCAAGACCATCAAGGGCATGTTCCAGCTCATCTTTTTTTCTGACCTGAACACCTCTCAGGCCCTGGCGCGGATCGAAGCGGAATTCCCCCCCAGCGAAGACCGGGAAGAGATTCTTTCATTCATTCAAACTTCCCGGCGGGGGATCGTAAAAAAAGTATCCGACGAATGGACAAAAGACTTGGTGTGATCGCCGGTTCCGGCGAATCCCCCTCCTTCATCCAGATCCGGGCCCAAGCCATGGGGTACAGCTGTGTGACTGCGGCTCTCCGGGATGAAGCGGATCCTTCGCTCAAGGAACAGAGCGGCCCTCTGGCCTGGTTCGCCGTGACGGATGTCGCGGGGATCGTCCGATTCTTCAAATCCCATGGCATCACGGAAGCCGTATTTGCCGGCAAGGTCGATCCCCGGCACATCTATGCAAAGAAAAAACTGGGAACGGCCCTGCTGCGCCTGCTGCAGCGCGGCAGAGACCAGAGCGCCGAATCCGTGATTCGGGCCGCTATGGAGTATTTCGCGCGTCAGGGGATCGACTTCATCTCGCCCGAACCTTTTTTCGCTGAGGCGATGTGCACGCCAGGACTTCTGTCTCGGTCCAAGCCTCACTCCACTGTCGAGGCAGACATCGATTGGGGGTGGGAGCGGGCCCGGCAGCTGGCCGATGCGGATGTGGGTCAGTGTATCGTGGTCAAAGACAAGGCCGTGGTGGCGATCGAGGGAATGGAGGGGACAGATGCAGCCATCCGGCGGGGAGGAGAACTGGCAGGGGAGGGATTTGTCGTCATCAAGCTGGCCCGCTCCAACCAGGACCCGCGCATTGATCTCCCGGCTGTCGGGCTCGAAACGGTAAAAAGCCTGGTGGCCGCAGGGGGGAAGGCGCTGTGCTTCGAAGCGGGAAAGATGCCTTTTTTTCAGAAGGACGCCGCCCTGACTCTGGCGGATAGGCACGGGATCGTGGTCCTGGCCCGCATGTGATTTCCTTCCACTCAATGCTTTGGATTTGACTGGATTGTGGTATAATACTCCCCTTAACAAAAAGAAAGATCAGAGGTCATATGCACGATGGATAAAGTTCGGATCGGTATCATCGGCGTTGGATACCTGGGTACCCAGCATGCCCGCATCCTTTCCTATCTGGAGGGTGCGGAATTAAAAGGAGTGGCTGATATCGATCTAAAAAAATCCATGGTCATCGGGAACCGCCATGGCGTGTCTTACTGCCAGAATTTTGCGGATATGCTCGACGAGATCGATGCGGCCATCGTAGCCACCCCGACTTCCGAACATTTTGCCATCTCCGAGAGGCTCCTCAAAGAGGGAAAGTCGGTGCTGGTGGAAAAACCTATGACCGACACCGTCGACCAGGCTGAGGAACTGGTCAGCCTGGCAAAAAAAAACAACCTCGTCTTCCAGGTCGGGCACTTGGAGCGATTCAATCCGGCCGTGGAGGCCCTGCAGGACCTGATCTCCGAACCCAAGTTCATCGAGGTGCAGCGGTTGGGTTCATTCTCGGCCCGCTCCCTGGATACCAACGTCGTGCTGGACCTTATGATCCATGATCTGGACATCATCCTCGACCTGATCCAGGATGAGGTGAAGGTCATCCGTTCATCCGGTATCCATGTGCTGTCGGAGAAGTTCGATATCGCTAATGCACGCCTAGAGTTCGAATCCGGGTGCGTAGCGACCCTGACAGCCAGCCGGGTACATCAGGGTAAGGTGAGGAACCTGAGAATCTTCGAACCCACCGCCTATTACTCCATTGATTACATCGATCAGGCCGTCAAGGTGTTCCCCCTGAACGGCCGGCAGACCGACATCAAGGACTTGAAGATCAAGAAAGAGGAGCCGCTCAAAAAGGAGCTGCAAAACTTCATCCAATGCATCGGGGACGGGAAGATACGAAAGGTAAGCGGCGAGGAAGGGCTGCGCGCACTGAAGTTGGCCCACAAGGTCCTGGCAGAGATAGAAACTTAGCGGATGACCTTGATGGTGCGCCCGCGCTCGGGAACCTGATCCAGCTCCATGGCGTTGATGATGGCGAATCGCGGTAAGAGTTCTTTTGGCAGCCCCTCGCTCTGAAGGATGGCCTGCAGCGTCTGCCGCCCGTCGGCCGTCACCAGCTTGATCCGCCTGGGCTGACGGTCCAGGTACTTCCGGTCTGTGAGCCTGCGGAAGGAAGAAGCCGATGCCCCGAATGTGAGCGTATAGGTATCGTAGTCCTGAAGGCTGGTCAGCGCCATAAACGTGAAGATGTAAGAGGCATGCTGGATGTAGGTCAGGTGCAGCCGCAGTTTTGTGCCGTCTTCCTGCGTGCCGTCCCAGATCTGCTGGTAGGCCGCTAGCCCATTGATGTTTCGGCTCTGTTCCCCGCGCAGGCTCGCACCCTCGTAGTCTTTGGCCTTTCCCGCCGCATAGGCGGCCGGATCCTGTGTGCTTTGCTCCGCCTTGAGGATGATGCCGGCGTCTTCCTTAGGGGAAACCATGATCACCTGAGAGGGCAGGTTCTGGACGTTCCAATCTGTGGGGATCGTGTAAGCAAACCGCAGGACCGGGTGGTAGAACGAATCTCCATCGACGTATCCCTGGCGGGGATCGCTCCCGTAAACCATGCCCTGGATGCTCTCGAAATAATCGCCGCTGCGTATGTTTAGATTTTGATCCTGTTCCGTGATCATGGCCCTGGTGTTCTCGATGCGTTCGCTGGTCAGGGGATGGGTG
>JBGUED010000383.1:0-3065 GCA_041821525.1 Candidatus Aminicenantaceae bacterium
GGTGGCCGCTGCGATGGTGTCCACGATCTCCCGCACGGTCAGGGTCTCAGGCCCGGCCAGGTGATAGAGGGATCTGGAGGAGGCCTTTTCTGCGCACAGCAGGGTTCCCTGGATGAGGTCGTCTACATAGACCGGGGTCTGCCAGGCCTGGCCCTTGGTCACCAGCAGGAATCTCCTGCGTGCGATGGCCCGTATGAGCTTGAAAGTGCGGCGGTCATCCGGCCCGTATACCCAGCCCGGCCGCACCACAACCACACCCGGCCCGCCCGCGGATTCCCCCAGCGCAAGCCGCTCCGCTTCCAGCTTGGTCCGATCATAGATGTCCTGAGGCCGGCAGACGGAGCCTTCCTCGGCGGTTTTTCCTGGTTCCATATGGCCCAGGACACCTGCGGAGCTGAAGTGGATGAAGCGTGTAGTCCCGTGCTCCCGTGCGGCTGAGAGCAGGTTGGCAGTTCCCTGAACATTGACGCGGGCGAATCCCTGTCTGTCGAGCTGCGAGGCACCCAGGGCAGCCGCCAGATGAAAGACCGTATCCACCTGCCGCAGCGGCTCCTTCAGGCTGGAGGGATCTGTGATATCTCCCCGGAAGACCTTGCATTCCTGCGGCCAGTCCAGGGTGCGGGCGTGGGCCAGGATGTGCACCTGCCAGCCGCGCTGGACCAGCTCGCGCACGAGATGGCGCCCGATGAAGCCGGAGGCGCCGGTGATCAGAGCCCTCTGTGTCATTTGCTCACCCCGCCGGCCGGTCCTCCCAGGGCCTTCTGCAGGACGAGGCCCAATTTTTCTGTGTAGCGGGAGAAGGTGTACTCCCGTGCCGCCATCTCACCGGCCTTCGCGGCCCGTGCACGGCCCTCCGGCGTGAACAGGGCCTGCCTGAGCCCCGCGGCCAGGCTGTCTGCGTCGGGAGCCATCAGGAAGGCGATCCCCTGGTCCAGGACCTGGGAATGCGTCCAGAGGTCCGTGGCCACGACCGGCTTCCCCGATTTGAGATAGGAATAGATCTTGAGCGGTGTGTTGGTGCCTGAGAGCCGGGGTGAGACCAGGGCGTCCGCCATCTGGATGAACCCGCGTACACTGTCCGGCGGCACCTGCCCGGTGAATGAGACCCGGCCCCCGATTCCCAATCCTTCGGCCTTCTTCTGCATGCCGGCAACCGCTTCCGGCGTGTCGCCGACAAGCAGAAACCGGACCGGATCATCCTTCATGCGCGCAGCGGCTTCCAGCAGCAATGGGATACCCTGGTAGGGCTGGAAATTCCCGGCATACAGGACGATCTTTTCATCGTCGCCGGCATATTCTCTACGCTGGCGTCGGATCTCCTCCGGCAGCCTCTCGGTGTACTCGAAATCCAGGACGTTTTCCAGGAGTACGGCCTTGTCGCCCTGGCCGGCCTTCTGGACCTGCTTGAGGAGGTCCGGGCAGATCACGATGATGCTTCCAGAGCGCTTCAGGACATAGTTTTCCAGGCGTCTGAATAGGCCGATCAGCATCCGGGATCGTGTGAACTCGAAGTTTTCCAGCTGTTGGGGGAGGCTGGAATGCATGTCATAGACATGCGGGATCCGCCAGAGCCCGGCCAGAGCCGCGCCGAAGAAGGCGGCTTCCTCGTGCGAGAAGACCAGGTCGTAGCGTCCCCGGAACAGCCGGCCGATGGTCTTGAGGAGCATCATGGAATCCAGGGGGATCTTGGCCCAGGAGGGGCCGATCTTGACCGTCTTGATCCGGAAAATGTCAGGGATCCTCAAGATACGGACATGCGCGAACTCCCTGTCTTCTCCCAGGTGATAGGTGATGAGGTCGACATGGTGCCCCATGGCGGAGAGTGCCTTGAGACGGAAAAAGATGCTGATGGGTGTTCCTCGGGGCTGGAAAAACGGCTCCGGGGCCAGCATGAGGATGTTCATGGCTGGGTCACTCGGAGGCCGGGTCGTCGCTGGGATCGATGATCTCCCTTATATAATAGATACGTTTTTCCAGTGATTCATGGTAGGCCCGGACCATGATCTCGGCCAGCAGCCCCAGCGTGATGAACTGGAATCCGATCACCAGCAGCAGGATGGCCAGCAGCAGCAGGGGGCGGTTGGCGATGCTCTGCTGCTGGAACAGCCTCTGGTAGGAGAGCCAGATCCCAAGTCCCCCGCCGATGAGCCCGCTAATCAGACCGAACAGCCCGAAGATCTGGAGTGGACGGGTGGAATAGCTGAGCAGAAACTTCACGGTCAGGAGATCGAACACCACCCGGATGGTGCGGAATATGTTGTAATTGGACTTGCCGTGGCGCCTCGGCCGGTGATTGACCTTGACCTCGGCGATGGTGACCCCCATGTGGCTGGCGATGGCCGGGATGAAGCGGTGCATCTCCCCATAGAGGTTGATGTTCTGGGCGACATCCCTACGTATGGCCTTGAGCGTGCAGCCGTAATCATGCAGCTTGACCTGGGTTATGAGGGAGATCAGGCGGTTGGCGATCATGGAAGGGACCCGCTTGGTCAGGAACTTGTCCTTGCGTTTGACCCTCCAACCATTGACCAGATCGAACCCCTCCTCGATCTTGTCCAGGAGCAGGCCGAAGTCCTCGGGATCGTTCTGCAGGTCGGCGTCCAGGGTTATGATGACCTCGCCCCGGGCGTGGTCGAAACCGGCGGACAAGGCCGCGGTCTGGCCGAAGTTCTTGCGCAGGCGGATGAGCCGGAGGGTCGCGTCCGCCGACTGGAGTCTTTTCAGGACGGCAAAGGATTCGTCCTGGCTGCCGTCGTCCACACAGATGATCTCGAAGCTCTTACCCAATTTGCGGCAGGAACTCACGATCTGGGCATGCAGTTCCTCCAGATTCTGGGCTTCGTTGTAGACCGGGATGATAATGGACAGGTCCTGCGTGGCTTGCTCTTCCATCCCGGCAAATATATCATAACTCCTCTCAAATGGCCATACTCCCAGGCCTCTTGCGATCCGGCGCATTAAACGGCCGGCTTCCTTCTCGATTCATCTCCGTGTGCCACAGCCAGCCCAGGCTGGTGCCATGGGGTGAGGGGAGCTGATGTGGGGCTGGGGCCGGGAATTGACAC
>JBGUED010000384.1:0-3060 GCA_041821525.1 Candidatus Aminicenantaceae bacterium
GCAGGCTGTTAGGAAGGTGGCTGGCGGCCTCTTCGCCCCAGCGGGGCGGGGTCACCGCATCGATGGTCCCGGAGAGAAGCAGGACCGGTACCTCCACGCTCACCGGATCGCCGTAGTTGGCGGGCAGGTTGGACCGCGGCCAGAAATCACAGATCGCCATCTGCTGCCGTACACGGAAATCGCCGAAGTAGGTATATCCGGTCTCTTCCTCAATCTCCGCAGGATCGATGAAGTCGATGTCTTCTGCGCAGACCACACAGTGGAGCATGGCCATGGCCAGGCTGTTGAGCAGCCCCCGGTTGCGCCGGAGGGCCTGCATCGCGATGGAGTCGAAGTTGCCCTCGAATGCCTGATGGATATAGAGCGGCACAGAGCGGCTGTTCAACGCCGAATACATCATCATGCGCAGGGTTTCGGCAAAGGTGTCACGTGAGACTTTGACCGGCACATTGTCCGTAGAACCCTGCAGCTGTACGGTCGCGTCGGCCGGCTCTTCTTCCAGCCGGGCGAGCACCTTGGCCAGCTCCTCCCGGACATTCGGGAACGCCGCGCTGCAGTGCGGATTGGCCGCGCACTCGTCCAGCACCATCTCCATGGCCCGGTGGGCCCCATAGGCATGGTAGAGGGGATTGTGGAAGGCGATGGGGGCCACGCCGTTGAGCACTGCCCCGCGCACGGTTTCGGGGTGACGGCGCATGTATACCAGGGAGGCGCGGGTGCCGTAGGACCCGCCCATCAGGTTGATCTGATCATACCCCAGGGCGATGCGGACCTCGTTGAGATCATCTGCGGCATTCGACGTGGAGTACTGCGTCAGGTCGAATCCCTCCTCCTGCAGCCGCGCCAGGGCCTCCTTATAGGGTTTGATCCGGAAGGCGGAATCCAAGTACCCTTGAAGATCGTCATCGCTTCCCAGCTCGACCTGGAGTAAATTGTCCCCCCCGGTACCGCGCTGATTGACGAGCACGATATCCCTTTCTTCACGGTAGGACCACTTGGCGAATCCGCGCCATGCGTCAGCCGCGGCCTGTCCCGGGCCTCCCGCCAGGAAGAAAAGCGGATCGGGGCGAGGATTGGTACCGGTCGCATGCAGGACCACTATCTTGAGTCCGATCATCCGGCCTTCCTGAGTCTCCCGGTTTTCGAAAACCTGGAACACTCCCTGGGAAATTCGGCTTCCGGACTGCTCATCAGGCTTGGTCTCCAGCACCAAGCGAGAGCGAAGCACCTCTGGATCGACCGGTTTGGGTGCCTGCAGCCCGGATTCCGGGGCCGGAGCGCAGCCTGCCAGGAACAGGGACAGAGTCAGTATTCCGGGGATAACCATTAACCGTATGGGCATTGTTTTTCGCATGGCCCTACTTATATCAAAAAGCGAGGCTTCGAAGCAAGACAGGAGAATTGATCTCACTTTGACCAGCGTTGTCTCACTTGTGGATTTCAAGACAGAGGAATCGAAAGCACTTGGGAACGAGATAGAGCATGACGGGCGTGTTGTTTTTTTCTATAATGAGTCACTGCGAAAGGACAGAGACATGAAGGAAAAAGAAGACCTTAAGGCATGCTGGAAGGACGTGAACTCCCGGATCGGTGTGTGGTGGGACGAAGACCTGTGCCAGGCACGCGAGCCCGAGCTGCGCGACCCGCAGCACAACACGATCTGGTATGCCGACGAGGAGCACCGAGAGGAGGAGGCAAGCCGGATCCGGGATCAGGAGCCCACCTTGCTCTATCTTCCCTTCCCCTATGTGGCTTCAGGCGGGTCTGAGGGATCCTTCCCCGAGATGTATGCCTGGGATGTCTATTTCATCAACCTGGGGCTGGCTGTGCACGGCCGCACCGACCGCATCCGCAACCACATCCTCAACCAGCTCTTTTTGATCGAACGATACGGCATGGTGCTGAACGGGAACCGCTCCTATTATCTCAACCGCAGCCAGGTGCCCATCCATCCCGAGAGCCTCCGGCTGCTTCATCGGCTCAAGCCGGACCGGGATCTCATCGCCCGGGCTTACTCCCTGTTGAAAAAGGAGTACACGGGGTACTGGACGGCCGACCACCATACGACACCCACCGGCCTGGCCACCAACCGGGACCTGGGAGAGCTTTCCGGAGACCCGGATTCAGAGCCAGCCATCGCTCTGCGCCCGGAACTGGCAGCGGAGGCTGAAGCGCTGGATTTTACGGCCATCTATGATGGAGACATCCGCAGCTGCAATCCACTCATCACCAACTGCGCCCTGGTGCGCTACTGCGACACACTCTCCTGGATGGCCGGCATCCTGGGCTGGGAAGATGAGCTGCTGGCCTGGCAGGAGGAGAAGGCCCGGCGGTCCAACCTGATCCAGGATCTGTGCTGGGACCCATCCCAGGGATTTTTCTTCGAGTACAATTTCAAAGAAAAAACGCAGCTTCCGTACTGGTCGCTGTCCGCCTACTGGGCCATGTGGGCGGGCGTGGCCACCAAGGCCCAAGCCCAGGACATGGTCCAGAACTTGAAGAGGTTCGAGCACACCCACGGCCTGGTGCAAACGGAGCGCTCCTATCCCAGCCCCCACCCCGAGTACACGGCCCTGCAGTGGGACTATCCCTACGGCTGGCCGCCTTCCCAGATAATTGTGATCGATGCCCTGGAAGCCTACGGATACGAGGCGGAGGCCCGCCGTATCGCCCGCAAATTCGTGAATCTCCAGCTGGACCTGTTCAGAACAACCGGTAAGCTCTGGGAAAAGTACAATGTGGTGGAGGGGAACCTTGAGCTTCCCCGGGAGCGCTACCCGTCCGTACCCATGCACGGCTGGAGTTCGGCATCACTTGCCTACCTGGGGAACATGCTCTTCGGCTGGGAGTGAGGACCAGGGCCCGGGAGCCTGTCTTCTTATTCCTCCGGATAATGGAACACCAATTTCCGGAGAACCTGTTCGGCCTCCTGGATGTGGCCCCGGTAGAACTTCAGCTGGCCCTTGAAGGTCTTCAGGGGAAAGGCTGCCTTGTAGCCCACTGTCATCTTGGTATACCAGTCCTGCAGAAGCTCAGGCGGTGTCTCCTGGTAGCGATCCC
>JBGUED010000385.1:0-3059 GCA_041821525.1 Candidatus Aminicenantaceae bacterium
ATCCCAGTTTCCTGATCGAACGCGATCTCCAGGGCCAGTTCATGGCGGAAAATTGTCTCACCGGATTTCAGTTCCAGCGTGAAAATAGCCGCACCTGAGGCATCAAACAATCCCGAGACATCGAGTGTGACCACATTGAAGCCAGGATTCAGGAGACCTGCATCCAGAGTCTCGCCCTTCCGCAGGAGCTTGAAAAAGGCACCACGGCTCAGCTCCATGCCCAGGTCGAGTGAAGAGGGCGGATTGGCCCTCATGATTTGGGGGCCGCCCAGGATCCCGATATCCAGCACCAGGGCCGGCAGTTCCTGGGTCCGAGCCTGGAGGGCCAGGGCCAGCAGGCAGGTAAACAGGAATATGATCTTGGGCTTCATTTGCGTG
The DNA here is from genome assembly GCA_041821525.1 of Candidatus Aminicenantaceae bacterium. Taxonomy (GTDB): domain Bacteria; phylum Acidobacteriota; class Aminicenantia; order Aminicenantales; family Aminicenantaceae; genus JAUXEH01. The sequence continues at coordinate 379 of JBGUED010000385.1, forward strand.
AGAAGACGAGCAGGATCTCCAGGCTTTCCTGTGGAAAATCCAAGGGCAGCCGGGGCAGGGGCGAACTGACCTCCAGGGCCTTCAAAGCCGCCATCTGCAAGGCCGGAATCCGTGCGGGAGTGACCACCTCGGTCGAGGCGATCCAGCCGTCCTTTTGGATGACCAGGGAAATTTCGAACTCATCCTCCTCCTGATCGAGCATCAAGTGGGGCACCAACCAGTTTTCCATTATCAATGCTACGGCCCGGTCCGCCCAGTTTCCGATATCGATCAGCCGTGAGGCGGCGGCATTATCTGCGGGCCGCATCGTTCCCGGCACACGGTCCGGATCTGTGGCCCCCTCAGAACTGTAACGCGGAAGAGACGGCCGGATCAATCCTCGCACTCCCAGGGGTGCCGTGCCAGACTCTGGATCAGGCTGATAGGAATATCGGGGAGGATCCCTGTCCGGGGCGAGCTGGAAGGACAATCCCGGGGGAAGTTCGGATCGTAACTCGGGAGGCCGCCTCAGTTCGAGCTTTTCCCTTAGATGAAGGGGGGCCTCGATCCGCTCGGGAAGGATCAGCTCAGCCTGGGACGGGGATTCATCCGGAGCTGTGGGACGTTCCAATCCAGAGACTGCCGCGAGGAGAACGGCGTCCTCCCCCAAACCTTCTGGCGGATCAGAGGCAGCCTCAACCCGAGGCATATACAGCCGCTCAAGCGGAGGCCCGATGTACACATCGCGGACATAATTTTCGAAATCCAGGATCTTTAGGGGAGTATAAAAAACAACCAGCAGCACCAGGGCGGCAGCATGGATAGCCAGAGAGACCACCAGACTGATCGCTCTTTTGAGCCATCTGCCCCTGAGCCTCGAAGATGGGGAGGCAGGAAAAAGGCTGTTCTCGAACATTGGACTACCCGTTACACCTCTATAATGCCACAGCTCCGGTATATGTTACATTTCAATTTCCGGTATTATTCCGGATCCCGTCTATCATACCGCAAAAGAATCCGGCCGTGAATGAACAGGTTTGTCTTCCTAAAGGATTTTGTTAGAATATTACCCTTGGAGGAGGGACCATGGAGCAAAAGCACGATCACAGCGGTCACGTCCACGATAATCTACGCCTGGAGGAGATCCAGACCCAACTGAGCCAGATCTTCGCCAAACTCGAACACGATGTCCCGCTGCACCTTTTCCTCTCGGACGACAAGGACTCCCCTTTCAACCAGGCCGCCAAGGAGATCCTCCATACCATATCCCGAATCTCCCCCAGGATCCCGGTTCTGGAACACAGGATGGACGATGACCTGGCCAAGGAGAAGGGCATCACCAGCTCCCCCACCATCCTCTTCGATCCCGACCACTACGGCCTGCGCTGGCTGGGCGCTCCCCTGGGCGAGGAGGGGCGGATGTTCATCGAGGCCCTGGTCATGCTGGGAAACCAAAAGAGCAACTTGAGTGAGCAGTCGCGCAAGATCCTGGAAAGGATCACATCGCCGCGGCACGTACAGGTGTTCGTGAGCATAACCTGCCCCTACTGCCCCCAGCAGGCCATGAACGTATTGAAAACTGTGGTGGCACGGCCGGACCTGATCACACTCGACATCGTGGATGTTCAGACCAACCCCGATCTGACCGACCGCTACTCAGCATACAGCACACCCATGACCTATGCCAACGATGAGTTCATCGGCAAGGGGGCCCAGCCGGAGGAGCTGTTTCTGAGTTCCCTGGAAAAACTGGAGGAGCAGGCCATCTTCATCCCGGATGTGGATGCCGAGGAGATCGAGACCGACCTGCTGATCATCGGAGGTGGCCCGGCCGGCCTGAGTGCCGGGATCTACGCGGCCCGGGCAGGGCTGAATGCCGCCATTCTGGAGCGGGGTGTGCTGGGCGGCCTGATCGCCACCACGCCCGAAGTGGAGAACTATCCGGGAATCGCGCGCGTGGGCGGCAAGACCCTGGTGGAGATCATGGTGGCCCATGCCCTGGAGTACTGCCAGATCTTCCCGGGTGAGGATGCCGTGCGCATCACCGTGGGCGAGCGCTTCGAAGTTCTGACGACACGGCGGCGCTTCCTTACCAAGGTCGTACTGCTGGCCACAGGCGCAGACCACAAGCATCTTCACATACCGGACGAGGAGCGGCTGGGTGGACGCGGCGTGAGCTACTGCGCGACCTGTGACGGCCCTCAGTTCCAGGCAAAGAAAGTCATCCTGGTCGGAGGGGGCAACGGCGCTGTTACCGAGGCTCTCCACCTCAAGAATATCGATGTAGACGTCACCCTGGTCCACCGCCGGGATAAGCTGAGGGCCCAGGAACACCTGGTGAAAAAGCTGCAGGCTGAAAATATCCCTGTGCTCTGGAACACCGAGGTCAAGGAGATCCGCGGGGATAAGCGTGTCGAGGAGGTCGTGCTGGTCGACAACCGAACAGGAGAAACTACCACCATGCAGCTCGATGGAGTCTTCATCTCGATCGGCTACCAGCCGGAAGTGGAGATTGCCAGGCAGGCAGGCGTCGAACTCACTCCCGACGGTTACATCCAGAGCGACCGGCGGCACCGGACCAAGACCTTCCGCCGGAAGGCCGATGCCCAGAAGTTCGCCAACATGGTCGAAGCCGATGTCGCTCGCGGAGAGTGGCTCGATCCGAAACTGGGGAAAGAGACGTTCGGGGACTGGGCGTACCG
>JBGUED010000386.1:0-3044 GCA_041821525.1 Candidatus Aminicenantaceae bacterium
GCCTCCGTATTTTTGGGCTGGGGATCCCGGGGGGGGGTCCGGGGTGCTTCTTGCTGGCCGCGCCCCCCACCCATCCTGAACATCCTGCGCATCTGCCCTCCTCCCCCTGCAGCAGCCCCGGACGGGGGCTGCGGGAAGGTGGGTGTGCCGCCCGCGATTCCGGTCCCGGCTGCCAGGTTGTCGTACTTGGAGAATAGCAGCACGCCACAGATGTTCCTGTGGGGCTGGGTCTTGAATTCCGGTATGTAGCGGGTCATGAAATCGATCAGTGCCCGGGTCTCGAGCTCTGAGGCCGGATAGACCTTGGTGCCCCGGAACCGGTAGCCGAAGTTGTGGGGAAAATTGCGGTTGATGTCGAAGCCGCCGGGCCCATCTTCGTTGTAGAGTTCGTCCCCGTCGTTATCCGTTCCTTCGGGATAGATCTTGAAGAGCTGGTCGGGCGGTGTGTCGGCGGTCTTTTTCTTCATGAGGCGCGGATCCTTGTCATCCGCAAACCAGTCACCCGCCTTGTCCTTCACCCGCATGAGGGTGATCAATCCGTCGCCGTTCAGGTCCTCGGGGCCGTCCTCGTCCACCTTCCAGTCATAGTCGTCATCCCGGGGATTGAGGTTGCCTGCATATTCGTACAGGGTCTTTGCGAAAAACAGCTCTGCCCCGTCGGGATTCAGGCGAGGCGCGATGTAGATGGTCCGGGTATCCAGAGTCTTTGTGACCTCCTCGTCCTGGCCGTAGTTTTTGGCCAAGTAGCTCGCGATTCCCAGAGCCACCTCACTCCCGATGACGTGATCGCCCTCGGCGTTGCCGACAATGAGCAGAGCCTGTTTGGACAGAGGATCCGGGCCTTTGGTCCCCGAGATCTGGAGCATCCAGATGTCCCGGCCTTCCCCGGTTTTCCCAATGGATTTCAGCTGGACGATCTGGGAGTGTTGCTGGGCCAGCCCTTTCAGGGCACTGCTCAAGCCGGCATAGTCGTGATAACCGGCCGCAGCCGTGTTTTGTGCGCTGTGGTGCAGCGGAAAAATCAGCAGCATGCACAGCAGAAAAGTCGCGCTGCTTAACCTCGATACGATTCTCATGTCTTATTCTCCTCCGTTTTTGCGGGATACCCGGGGATTCTTGCTGTAGACAAGTACCCGGAAGGATATATGAAAAAAGTGATGCGTGTAAAAATGGTTGCTGGATTTCATCCTGTATACAAGTGTTTGACGATTTGCCTCATTGGTTTCTTCCGAATATTTGCCGCAATTCACCAGCCACTCTGCGATTCCTTAGCCTATCCGAAAAGCCAGAATATATCAAACCAGATCTAGTGGTATTCAATACCAATAACCATGTCCCCTCTCGGTTTTGTTGGATTCAAAAAAACAAACCAAAGGGGGAAAAGTTATCGGATGTGCTGGTCTTGGTTCGGATTTTCCTATTTTTGATCTGGATCCCAGCCTGACACCAGGCGCAAGTGGAGCGTGCCATATACCTCGGAGCCGGGCTTGAGCGGCCGATATCCACCCTGGGCATGGCGGACATAAAAACGTTCGGCCCCGGCGTTGCTGTAGTCGGCGACCAGCATGCGTACGGCGTTCCCACTCACCCAGCAGCGCACATGTTTTTCCCCCTCACCGGACAGGGCGGCGAATCCGTACCCATCTCTGTCCGAGAGCACGGCCCACTCAAGGTACGATTTAGTGGACCGAAAGTCGCTGCTGCCCAAGGCATTGCCATCCTGTGACCAGGGCCATAGGGGCGGGGAGCTGGGGCCGGCCGGGCCGCTCAAGGGATGTCCCGGAACAGCCTGAGCGCTGCCCTCCAGGCGTCCGATGTGATCTTTAGGGTATGCCGACCACTGGCCGCGGCGGCGCCAGGTCAGCGTGCCGAACTCTTCGGGCAGAGAGAACACCAGCCCGATTTGACGCGGAGCGATCTCCTCGCGGCAGGTGAAACGGTAGTGCACCTCGATGGCTCCCGAATCCCGGATGTTGAGCGCGTATTCTCCAGCAGCCTGATCATATGTGCCCGTAATCCGGATGCTCACTCCGCCGGCTGTGGGCTTGGCCTCCACAGCCTCTGCTTCCCAACCGGTGCAGGTTTGTGTAAAGGATGCGAATTCCTGGGATGCGGGCGTCATCTGTGTTCCGCCCTCCCGGTTGAGGGGGAGAAGCATGAGCTCCGGGCCTCCGGTCAAGATAGTGCGGTCGTGAATCTGCACGGAACGCAGTCTACCGGTCCGGGCATCCAGTTCCAGCCTGAATCCCTCTGCGGTGACCGTAACCGAATCCCGGTCCTGTGCGAGGCCCAGCGGGCCCTGGATCGTGCTCTCGCGTCTCGGGAAGTCCGTTGCTTTGGCCTTGTTCCCTATGGGGATCTCGAACGAATCGACGCTGAATCCCAGCGGGCTGTGAAATTCAAGCCTGAGGACCTGGTTCCCGGAGGCCGGCCCCATCACCGGGATGCGGAGGACACCCCGCTGCCTGGGTGGGATAGTGGCCGTGGCCGTTCCGGTTCGTCCATCGCTCAGGGACCATCGGATGTCCATCTCTTCGATGTCGGTGAAGTCGTGCCGGTTCTCCAGCTCGATCGCCAGCGCTTCCCCTTCCCGGGGAACGGCAGCCCTGGGAGTCAGGAGTTTGATGGGGGAGTAGGTTTTCTTGATGTGCCAGTATTCCGGCTTTTCCCGACGCCAGCCGTCCAGAGGCCCCCAGGTGCCGTAGCCCACGGCCGTGCTATCGGGGGGAAGGTAGAAGGTGTCATCGATCCCCGACCAGAGGGCCCCGCCCAGGATCCCGGGATCTGCGTACATCGCCTCCCACATGGCTTGGAAGGGTATTCCCCAGGCATCCCGCAGTCCGGGATCGGTCACCAGCTCGTGCCGGTTGTAGGCGTTCAAATGGCAGTACTCACCGAAAAGGAGCGGGCGGGAGACCTGAGACGCTTGTGAAGGGCCGTCTGGACCGGGATAGTGGAAGTTGGCGATGTCCGCGGTGCTGCCGGCGTTGTTATAGGCGCCCCAGCACTGGTCGTGGAAAGACACCGGTCGGCTGGGATCGGTC
>JBGUED010000387.1:0-3039 GCA_041821525.1 Candidatus Aminicenantaceae bacterium
GATGCGCCGGCTGGATCCTACTCGCCATTTCCATCGCTTTGGCCAAAGGCATGGCTACCCATCGCCTTCAGCGGCAGCAGCTCGGATGGCCGGTTTTTCTCCGATGACCTTGACCTCTCCGGTGCATCGGACCAGCTCGACCTCGTTCCCCTGGATCCGGGCCGTCTCTTCAGCCGCAGCCGCAGATTTTTCTTCGGCCTTTTCTGCTGAGACCGCTGCTTCCTTGGCTTTCACCTCTGCCTTCTCGGGAGGTGTCGTCTTGGGAGGCGGCTGCGGGGGGCGCTTGGCCGGGACCTGTTTCTGCACAGGAGCCGGGGGCTCCTCGGACCGTTTATCTGGCGTCCCACCCACAATAGAGACCAGGGATGCCTCGACAAATCCTGTGATAGTCGCCCACTTCTCCTCGGAATAGAAGGAGATATAGTACCATAACTTCTCCTTCTGCGCGGCTCCGGAGTCGAACAGAGTGAGGACGGTCCCTTTGCTGACTGAACCGATCACGGTACTGCTCTTGTGGGGCTCGATATAGATTTTGGCCGATTCTGCTTCTACCCTCAGCTTCTTTGTCTGGGCCGCTTCCGCTGCCAGGCACACACACAGACAAAGGACGGGAACCCAGTATTTGTGGAGTTTCATCGAGAGCCTCCTCACCATATAGTCTTCCCTTATCAAGATATTTAAATATAAGCGCTAGGGGGAGAGCAAACAATCCTCTCTCGGGATGAAAGAGGGGGTGAATTTTAGCGCGGGCGGGACCTCAGCAGTGGATTATGTCTTTCGGCGCAGAAATTTCAGCGCGGACATGGCAGCCCGTGCCCCCTCTCCGGCGGCCGTCACGATCTGCATTCCCCCACAGGTGATATCCCCGGCTGCATAGACCCCATCCAGGTTGGTCTTCTGGGTCGTATCTGTGAGCACACAGCTGCGGTGATCGATCTCGAGTCCGGCCTTGCTGTAAAGGGAAGAAAACGGGATGTTCCTGAAGATGAATACGGCGTCAGGACGGATAGTCCGGATCTCTCCAGCCTCCTCAACGTCCACTTCTTGGACGCGGCCTTCTCCACGGATCTCCCGTACCCGGCTGTCCGGGCGGAAGCGGATGCCCTTGGCCTTCACGTCGTCCAGCAGCGCCTCCGACACCTCTGTGGCTTTCCCATCCCCAGTCATCCACTCCACGTGGGCACCCATCTGTTCGAGGGCGAGTACGTCTTCCGCGGCTTCGTCCGAGTTCCCGACTGCCAGCACCTGCTTGCCCCGGAAGAGGGGGCCGTCACAGGTGGCACAGTAGCTGACACCCAAGCCGATAAACCGCTCCTCGCCTGAGATGCGGTCCTTGGCCGGTGCGGGACGCCCAGTGGCCACGATCACGGCCCGGGCTTCGATCATGTGTTCCTTGGTGACTACGTATTTGGGGTCCATGGAGAGGTTGATGTCCATGGCATCCGCCTCGATGATTTCTGCGCCGAAATGCAGGGCATGGTCTTTGAATCTGTCCAGCAGGTCCCGGCTTTTTATGGACACAAAACCAGGGTAATTTTCCACAGCATAGTCCAGGTCGAGTTTGGAGCTGCTCTTCCCTGCCAGGATCACTGTCATCTGGCCTGCGCGGGCAGCATAGAGGGCGGCTGTTAATCCCGCCGGGCCCGATCCGATAACCAATATGTCTGCGGCGATCTGTTGGATTTCAGGTTGATCCACTGAATCTTCCTCGGTTAGCGGCCGGTCGCAATCTTGGTGTAGACCTGGAGCTCGGAGACGGCAAAGGGTCCTTCTCCCTCGACCACATAGATTTTCAAGTATCGGGCTTCAGCCGGGAAAAAATCCAGGTCGATCCCATACTCGGGATCTGTGGGGAGGGTGTGCAGGGTATCCATGCCGGAACTCAGATCTCCAACCGAGCCGACAACCTCGACTAAGGGAATGTATTCCCGGTCATCCAGTGAATGCTCGATGCGGTAGTGACCTCCGACATTGACCTGGATCTGGATGGCGATCACTTCATAGACCTGACCCAGATCCACCACAAAATACGCCTCGAGATCCTCCCAGTACACATTGGCGTCATCATCGAACATGCCCCCCTGCGCCGGGGTATGGCCGTCGATGATCAGGGCAGGATCCCGGGAGAACTCACCGAATCCCTGGATCGCCGCAGGGGTGACGACCCTGCTCTCCTCAACTTCCTCCTCTGTCAGGGCATACCCATAGATTTGGAGCTCTGCCAGGGAATACTGACGGTCCCCGCTCGAGGCAGAGAGCCGGATGTAGCGGGCTCGCAGGGGGTCTTTTTCCGGGACGGGCACATGATCGGGGTCCTGGGGATTGGTACTCATGGTGTCGAGACCCCTCCCCGTCTCCCCGTATCCCGTATAGAAGACATGCCACGGGAGGTAGTTCAACCCGTCTGCGGAATACTCGAGGGTGTAGATGTCATCGTCATCTACTTGCAGGACGGCATCTACGACCAGGAATTCGGCTCCCAGGTCCAGTATGAAAAAAGCCGCCTCATCCTCCCAATACACACAACGTTCCCCATTCCAGAGTCCGGCTTCTGGGGCGGACTTCCCGTCTATGATCAACACGAGACTGTTGGAATAGGCCCCATCTCCCTCCACGGAACGCGCCTGGATAAGAACATAGTCCTCGTCCAGGACAACCTGTGCCATCGCGCCCGGGATGCAGATCAAGATGGACACAACCAAGCAGACAAAAAAACAGCGAGACTGCATTCGTCTTCCTCCCCTCGTCTTCAATTCGGTCCTATTGTACCACAACATCTTTAGTTTAGTCGCAACGCATCCTCAAAAAACGGGTCTCAGAATGGGGTGTTTTCCAGGGTGGTCCCTTGGAGGACGTCCCCCAGGTTCTGAAAGACGATTGAGACCACGAGTATCAGGAGCACCACGCCGATCACAATCCACCCCCGCTTCTTGATCGAACTCGGGGGGATCAGAAATCCGAAAACCAGCCCCGCGGCCGCAAATTCCAGCCAGTAACCCAGGCTGGTCAGGGCCACAGTCGCGACGAACCGGCGTACTT
>JBGUED010000388.1:0-3036 GCA_041821525.1 Candidatus Aminicenantaceae bacterium
CTATTATACGATCCACCTCCCAGAGAATCCGTCTGAGGATCTGCAGCTCTCTAGAGACTCGGTGCTGATGTTCTCCCTGACCGAAGCGGATGAAAAGGTGCCGGATCTGGAGGAGGAAGAGGAACTAGAGGAAGACTCGGACGAGGCGGAAGGGCAGGATGAGAATGCCTCCCTCGAGGGGCTGGATGAAAAAACAGAGATAACCAAAAGTAAAAAAGAAGAAGACCAAGCCAAGCAGCCTTTGGAGCTGAGTATCGAACTGGTGGATGGCACAGGGGTGAGCGTGCGCCTACCCCTGGAGCGCTTCATGCCTGTCCCGCCTGTGACCAAGAGCAGGTTCTTGAGGACCGGCAAGGAAAGCGGCAGGATGGGCAAGGCCTATGAGCCCACGCTGCAGACCTATCAGCTGTCCCTGCAGAGTTTCATGGACGCGAACCCGGATTTTGATCCACAGCAGCTCCGTAGCCTGCGTTTTGTGTTTGACCGGGGACGCGAGGGTGTTCTGGTCCTAGACCGGATCGGGATTGCCCGGAAGGGACCGGCTCCTGATCTGAATAGATAGAGGGAGGAGTGAATATGCGGAAAATGTCGAAAGCCTTGGTCTGTGTTTTATGTGCGGCGATCCTGATGGCGCCTAGCTTTGAGGCCGCCCAAAAGGATCCCTATGCTAAAAAACTCAAACCTCTGGAGAGGTTTATCCCCGAAGTCATGGCCGACTGGCAGGTTCCCGGTCTGGCCATCTCCATCATCAAGGACGGGCGTCTGATCTATGCCCAGGGCTTTGGCTACAGCGACGTGGCTGGTCAGAAGGAGGTCACCTCCCGGACCCTGTTCGCCATCGGATCCTGCACCAAAGCCTTCACCGCGGTGACCATGGGTATGCTGGTGGATGAGGGCGAGGTGGAGTGGGACGAACGTGTGACGACCTACCTGCCGCGCTTCAAGCTCAAGGACGATTTTGCTACTACGCGGATGACTCCCCGCGACCTGCTCTGTCACCGCTCAGGACTGCCCCGCCATGATCTACTGTGGTACAACTCGTCAGCCACCCGGGAGGAGCTGTTCTCCCGGCTGCAGTACCTGGAGCCCAGCCAGGATTTCCGCACCCACTATCAGTACCAGAACCTCATGTTCATGACCGCAGGGTATCTGGTGGAGCAGGTTACCGGCACGAGTTGGGAAAAGTTCGTCGAAAATCGGATCTTTTATCCCCTGGGCATGACAGATAGTAATTTCTCCGTCGAGGCCTCCAGACAGGCCCCGGATCATGCGCTTCCCTATGTGCTGAAGGACAAGGAAATAACGGCCATACCTTTCCGCAACATCGACACCATCGGACCAGCCGGATCCATCAATTCCCATGTGACCGACATGGCTAACTGGGTGCTCTTGAACCTCAACAAGGGTAAATTCGGGGACCAGGAGATCGTTTCCGAGTCCAGCCTGACTGAGATCCATTCTCCCCAGATGATCTCGGGCCGGAGCCTCCGCTATGATGAGACCTTCTACTCGCTCTACGGGATGGGATGGGGCATGACTTCCTACCGGGGACATGTACTGCTCTCCCACGGCGGCGGGATCGACGGATTCTCGGCCTTGGTATCGCTGATGCCCAAGGACAACATGGGACTCGTGATCCTGACCAACCTCGATGGCACTCCGATCCCGCAGGCTGTCATGTACCAAGTGTATGATCGCCTCCTGGACCTCGAGCCGGTGGATTGGAACGGGCGTCTCCTCAAGCAGCGGGAAGAGAGGGAGAAAGAGGCGGAGCAAGCCGAGAAAAAAGAGGATGCGGACCGCGTTGCCGATACCCGGCCCACGCTCGTCCTGGAGGCCTATGCCGGAGACTATGCCCATCCCGGATACGGCGTGCTCAGGGTTGTGCACAAGGGCAGCAGCCTCGAGATGAGCTACAATGACATCTCCTACCAGCTGGAACACTATCACTATGACGTGTTTCAGATGGAGAACGAGATGATGGACCTGACCCAGAAGCTCTCCTTCGCGCTCGACCTCAAGGGAAATATCGGATCGGTCTCTGTCCCGCTGGAATCGGCCGTGGATCCGATCGTCTTCGTCCGGATGCCCGAGAAAAAGATGCGCGAGCGGGCCTTCCTGGAACAGTTTGTGGGGGAATACCTGCTGAATGAGATCGTGCTAAAGATCTATCTCAAGTCCGAAGATACACTCTACACCCTGGTTCCCGGGCAGCCTGAGTATGAGCTGGAGCCGTACAAGGGAACCCAGTTCACTCTCAAGGGAATACCCGGCGTCAGCATCGAATTCATCCAGGATGAGTCCGGCCAGGTCTCCGAGGCCAAGATCACGCAGCCTGAAGGTGTGTTCACGGCCAAGAAAAAATGATCCCCAAGAGTGATCAAAGCGGTGCTAATTTTGCTTTGTCTCGGTACCGATGAAAAAGGGTAGAGTAATACGCTTAGATTTATTCTGTAGACAGGGGCGCTGTGATCATGCCTTGGACTTTACCCGGTAGAGGACCTCTCCCAGGTATCCACCGTCGTTGATCAGTGCGATGTACATCCCGGGTTGGAAATAGGCTCTTCTGCTGAGCATGGGTCCGGACAGGACGCTGAGGACCTCGCTGGCTTCCCACTCGCCTTTGCGATCCGTCAGCAGGATCGGCACCTTCTCGGTGATCAGTTTCTCTAAGATTTCTTTTAAGCTCACTGTTTCCTCTCTTCCGATTGCTTCCAATCGCGTCTCCAGATACTATATACGTAATCGACTCCCGGAAAGTTGCCATTTATTTTGGGAAAAAATGGTTCTGAACTTTTTATCGGGATATTGCGTAGATGTAAAAGAAGGAACAATTCCATCTTTTAGGAGGGAAGATCCATGAAACGATCTATCCGCAAAATCAGCCTTGCACTGGTTGCCTGGGCTGCGCTGATGCTGATACTCGCGCCAGTGGTCCCGGTCCTGGCGCAGGAAGGCGATGCCAAGAACATGTATGCTGAGCTGCTCGGCGATTACGAATTCGACCTGGGCCGCGACCTGGGCATGGGCATGGTG
>JBGUED010000389.1:0-3032 GCA_041821525.1 Candidatus Aminicenantaceae bacterium
GCCTCCACACCCTGGCTGGCATCGACCACAAGAAGCGCCCCTTCGCAAGCCGCCAGCGCCCGCGAGACCTCGTAGTGAAAGTCAACATGTCCGGGCGTGTCGATCAGGTTCAGCATGTACGCCTTGCCCTGATGCTGATAATTCATCGTAACCGCAGAGGCCTTGATGGTTATCCCTCGTTCGCGTTCCAGATCCATATTGTCCAGAAGCTGTTCGGTTTTTTGAAGGTCGTCAATCGTGCCGGTTAACTCAAGCATCCGGTCAGCCAGGGTGCTTTTGCCGTGGTCGATATGGGCGATGATCGAAAAGTTCCGTATGGCTTTCATAAGAGACAGCATAGTATACCACGCCGGGGATCAGGGAGAAGAGGAATCTTGACTTTTAACGGGGACTCGAGTACCTTGGATAAGGTATTTGTGGAGGTATTCATGTTTTTATTCGGAACACTCGGCTTGCCGGAAATGCTTCTGATCCTTCTGATCGTCGTGATCATATTCGGCGCCCGCCGCCTGCCTGAGCTGGGAAAATCTCTGGGAGAGGGCATCAAAAACTTCAAGAAATCCGTGACCAAAGAAGAACCTGGCGGTGAAGATAACTCTGCGGATAAGGACTAGCCTCCTTCCTCCCGGGATTGATGAAGCATACGCTGGAAAGGCTTTCTCATAAACGTCAGGAAAAAGAAAAGGAGCTTTCAGACAAGCTCAACCTGCTGCAGGAGAAGAGCCAAGCCCTCGCGGCCCTACAGGACACGCTGAAGGAACATCCCACCCTGTCCCTCCTGGAGAAATCCCTCCGGAAAGCCCCCCACGCTCCCGACGCCCGCAGACGAACCTCGCTGTTCGGACGTCAGGAGCGAACGGACGCGGCTTCCCAGTCCGACATCAACACAGAACTGGCATCCGCCCTGCAGCAGTTCCAGGCAGCCATCCAGGGCCAGCTGGAGCTCAGCCAGGAAGCTATCGCTGCACAGATGGACCTGGCCCGCACCCAGAATGAGCTCATGGAAGCCCGGGATAGGGAGTGGGATGCCCTGGGCAACAACCATGTGAGCATGATCTTCAAGAGCATGGAATGGCGCATCGACAAGCTGAGAGCCGGTTACGATGATGCCGTGCTGCTGATGAAGACCTACGTCCGGCTGCGGGAACAGATAAAGAGGCTCCTCTCCACACTGGAGGGGCAAAAACTCCCCACGCCCGCTGAGATCAGGTCCGTCGCTGGTCCTCTGGAAGACATCCCCTATGCCGGATTCGAGAATCGGCACCGGGGATCTGAACAGGACGTCAAGACCCAGCAGGCGAGCTACCTGCCTTTCTTCCAGACGGATCGGACCGTCCTGGACCTGGGGTGCGGGCGGGGCGAGTTCCTGGATCTTCTCTCCCAAAACGGTATCCCGGCCGAAGGCATCGATCTCAACCGCCAGATGATCACGACCTGCCGGGAACGAGGACTCGAATGCCGGAGCGGAGACATCCTGGAGACCCTGTCTTCCTACCCGGAGGGAAGCCTGGGAGGGATATTCTCGTCTCAGGTCGTGGAGCATCTGCGGCCCGAATATCTGCGGCGGATGATCGACCTGGCCTTCTCCAAGCTCGCTCCCTCGGGACATATCGTGCTCGAGACCCTGAACCCGACTTCAGTATTCGCACTGGTGCATGTCTATTTCCTGGACATCACTCACCAGCAGCCGATCCATCCCCAGACACTGGAGTTTCTGTTGGAAAGTGCCGGCTTCCAGGAGGTGGAAATCCGCTACTCTTCCACTTTGGACGATGAAGCCCTCCAGACGCTCCCACCCGATAGCGAGGCCTCCACTCTCCTGAACCGGAATCTGGATAAGCTCAACCAGCTGCTGTTCTCCCCGGTCAACTATGCCGCCATCGGACGTAAAAGCTGATCCCGGATGGGAACCGAGGCTGACCGCTGCACCGGATTTGACCTGGACTGGACCCCCCTCAACCATGGCGATCCCTCATGTGTGATACGGTATCATCATTTTTGACATCCCCTATCGCCTGTGATATGTATCATTGTCTGTATTCTGAAGCCAGCGGCGGCGCTCATGCCGCAGCCGCTGGCAGATAGGCCTAATTTATGCAATCCATTTCAGCCCAACGCCTGCCCAAACAGCAGATCCGTGTGATGTTCGACCGGGCCCGCGAGCTGGAGCAGGGAGGGCGGAATATCATCCATCTGGAGATCGGGCGGCCCGACTTCGATACTCCTCCTCACATCGTGGAAGCCGCTGTACGGGCGCTCCGTGAGGGCAAGCACCACTACTCGGCTAACGCGGGCATCCTCGAGCTGCGCCGGGCAGTGGCGGACAAATACCGCAATGAATACGGTTTATCCTATGATCCGGGCTCGGAGATCGTGGTCACCAACGGGGTCGGCGAGGGTGTTTTCCTGGCCGTCAATGCCCTGCTCAATCCGGGAGACCAGGTCCTCATCCCCGATCCCCGCTGGGTCAATTACGCCCCGGACGCCTTCGCAGCCCTGGCGGAGCCTGTCAGCTATACTCTTGTCAAGGAGGAGGGATTCCAGCCCGATCCCGAGGAGATCGCGAGCCTGATCACACCCCGCACACGGATGCTGCTCCTGGCTAGCCCCTCCAATCCCACGGGTGGAGTGATCGGACCGGAGATCTTCGAGCGGCTGGCCCGCCTGGCCATTGAGCGCGACCTGGTGGTGGTGAGTGACGAGATTTACGAGAAGATCATCTACCCACCAGCCCTTCACATCTGCGCGGCATCACTACAGGGACTGCGTGAACGCACGATCGTCCTGAACGGGCTGTCCAAGTTCTATTCCATGACGGGTTGGAGGCTGGGTTTCGCCCTGGGACCGCAAACGCTTATAGACCCCATCCTGCGCTATCATCAGTACATGATCACCTCCACCACCACCTTTGCTCAATGGGGGGGCGTGACAGCACTCCAGGGAGATCAGGGCCCTTCCCTGGCCATGGTGGAGGAATTCAGGAAGCGCCGCGACTACCTCGCGGAGGCTGTGGACGGGCTCCCCGGCTTTTC
>JBGUED010000390.1:0-3028 GCA_041821525.1 Candidatus Aminicenantaceae bacterium
GGACGGGACATCCATCAACTATAAGGTCTTGCTCAGGCGTTATGTACTCAATGATGAAGCCCAGAGCATGCCGCACCGAGGGAGGTGGATCATCATCAGGTTTGAAAAACTGACTTGATATTGACTCTCACTTCGAAATCCTTTATAAATACAGTTTCCCTTTCTGGAGGGGCCGTTAGCTCAGAGGGAGAGCACCGGCCTTTTAAGCCGGGTGTCGCTGGTTCGAGTCCAGCACGGCTCACCACACCTCGCGCTCCTGTCGTCTAGCATGGCCTAGGACACCGCCCTTTCAAGGCGGCGACACGGGTTCAAATCCCGTCGGGAGCGCCAGCCCCTACCCCTCTTGCCTGCCGAATGTGTCGTCGATCCAGTCCTTGATCTCGTCCCGGATCTTACGGAAGGCGGCCAGCATCTCCTGCTCCTTGCCCTGTATCGAGGCGGGGTCTGCAAAACTGTGATGGATGAGCTCTTTTCCTCCGGGGAAGACCGGACAGATCTCGCGGGCATGGTCACAGACTGTAACCACATGGTCGATCTCTCGGCCCAGGAACTCATCAACATGTTTCGAGCGATGGTTCGAGATGTCGATCCCGAGCTCCAGCATGACATAGGCAGCACTGGGATTGACCTCGGACGGCTCGGTGCCCGCGCTGAAGGCCTCATAGCGCTCCCCATGGAGGGCGTTCATCAAACCCTCGGCCATCTGGGAGCGTGCGGAATTGTGAGTGCAGACAAAGAGCACCTGTCTCTTGGAGGATGCTTCATTCATTCCATTGTTCCTCTGCGGTGCCGGTCAGGATTCGGGTGCGAATCCGCCCCGCGTCCGCAGGCAGATCCGCACCAGCATCAGCATGACCGGGACCTCGATCAGCACCCCGACCACGGTCGCCAGGGCCGCACCAGAGGACAGCCCGAACAGCAGGACGGACGTGGCGATGGCCACCTCAAAGTGGTTGGAAGCCCCGATCAGGGCGGAGGGCGCGGCATCCCGGTAGGAGAGCTTCAAGACCTTTGCCAGTCCATATGTCAGCCAGAAGATCAGGTTGGTCTGCAGAAAGAGCGGGATGGCGATCCACAGGATGGTCAGGGGATTAGAGAGGATCACCTCGCCCTTAAAGGAAAAAAGCAGGACCAGGGTCACGAGCAGGGCGGAAATAGTGACGGGTGTGAGGATGTGGAGGAATTGTGTGTTGAACCAGTCGAGACCTTTTCTGGCGATGATCAACCTGCGGGACAGATATCCCGCTACCAGGGGCAGTGCGACATAGACTCCGATGGACAGCAGCAGGGCCTTCCAGGGAACCGGGAGACGGCCGATGCCCAGGAGGAACCCTCCGAGAGGTCCGTAGAGGAACAGCATGGTCAGGCTGTTGATGGCCACCATGACCAGGGTGTGGCCGTCGTTGCCCTTAGCCAGGTATCCCCAGACCAGGACCATGGCTGTACAGGGCGCGATCCCGAGCAGGATGCAGCCCGCCAGGTAGCTCCGCCACAGGGGCACGGCCAGCAGCTTGACCCCCTCCATCAACACGACCGTGCCCGATCCGTGCTGGGCGCCCACGGGCAGATCCAGCCCCAGGGGCATCTTAATATAATCGAGGGCTTCGGCTCCGATGAAGCCCTTGAACAGGATGCCCAGGAACACCAACGAGATAGCATACATGGTGAAGGGCTTGACTGCCCAGTTCACGAGCAGGGTCAGGCTGACCGGCTTGATGTTCCTGCCAGCCTTGAGCACCTTGGTGAAATCGATCTTAACCATGATGGGATACATCATGAAAAAGAGGCAGATGGCGATGGGGATAGAGACCACGGGTGCTCCGTTGACAGTGATGGCCAGGCCGTCCAGGACGGTTGCAAACTTGGGGGCAAGCTTGCCCAGCACGATCCCCGCCGCGATGCACAGGATCACCCAAACACTCAGATAGCGCTCGAAAGAGCTCAATCCCTTAGGCTGCTTGGTGACGCAGGCCTTGTCTTCCATATCTTTCCCTCCCGGCTAGAATGTTGAATAGACCAGGTAAATCCCCCCTAAAATGACAAGCACTCCACAAATTTTTCTCAGCAGCGCGATCCTTCTCGCTTTTTGGTCCCAGTCTATCATCCGCTGAATCCACTGCGAGCTGGTTCCCGCGGCTGTGATCACAGCGATGTGCCCCAGGCCGAATGCGGTCAACAGAAGCACTCCATACGCCAGGTTGGAAGCGGTGAGCTGAAAAATCACACCTAACATCGGGGCCATGAATGCAAATGTACAGGGACCCAGTGCCAACCCGAAGATCATCCCCAAGGATAAAATGGGCAGATAACCCGGCCTCTTTGGTTTTACGAGTTTCTGCCCCGGCCAGTCAAGGGAGAATATTCCAAGGAGGTTGAGGCCGAATATCAAGAAAACCAGTGCTACGATGTAGGTGCCGATCCTGCCGATATCCCCTATGATGCGCCCCAACGCAACGGTAATGCCTCCGATTATCGCGACGGAAATGAGGATGCCCGAGGAAAAAATAACGGATAGAGCAAAAGCTTTCTTGGTAGATATCTTCTCGTGACGACTGAGATATCCGATGATGAGGGGAATGCTGGTCAGATGGCAGGGGCTCAGCACAACGCTCAGGATTCCCCATGCGAATGCTGCGGCTATGGCGATCGCAGGTTGCCCCTCGACCGCCTGGGATAGCGCTGTGAAAATCTTCAGCATGTGGCCTATATGAGATTCCTTTCCTTCAGGGCTTTAATGATGTCCTCCTGGGCGAAAAATCCCACATGCCGGAAAATTTCTTTTCCGTCTTTGTCCATAAAGACCTGCGTGGGGATCACTTTTATGCCATATTTCTTGGCATAGTCAGGGATTTTCCAGACATCATAAAAAACCACCTGGATTGTTCCTTTATACTCTTGAGCAATTTCACGCAGGACCGGCTGCATGGCTTTGCAGGGTATGCATTTGTCTGCTCCGAGCTCAATAAAGGTCACCTTGTGCTTTGAGAAATCCAGCTGCTCATCCGTGATTATGAGATCTTCCTCATTG
>JBGUED010000391.1:0-3027 GCA_041821525.1 Candidatus Aminicenantaceae bacterium
CCTCCAGTTTGTGAAAAAGATGATTGTTCGCCACGGGATTCTGTCTCGTATAGATGTCCCCGGCGATCCCGATGAGGGGACGCCCGGCATCTGTCACTGGGATGGACTCCAGACGCTCGACACACCGGGATAGGGCATCACTCAAGGCATGTTTTTCCAGGGCTTCTTCGATGTCCATCAGATTCATGCCATGGACGCGGTCCGTATCTCCGGGTGTCTTCTCATAGGGACGTTTTTCCGCGGTAGCCTTGACCAGCAGGTCGACAGCGGTCAGCCCTCCCCAGAGAAGCATGAGCCCCGGCATGTCCAGGAGCTCGAACAGAAAACTCATGGGAGGAGCCTTGACATGAAGGTCCCGGATACCGAGATCGTCCAGGATAAAGCTCAACCCTGCTTCATATTGAGACAGCAGACAGACAAACTCCGTTCCCGGGAAGAAAAAAACCTCCCTGTCTTCCCGCTTTTTACGGGAGTACTTGACCAGATCTCCCGCCATGATGGAGTAGGCATGACATTCTTTTCCGGAGCAGTGCTGGGATCCGCACACCAGAGTTTCCGTGTCCGGCAGAGGCAGGATCTCCGCGTCGATGCCCGTGCCCTTCAATGCTCCGGCAAAAGCCACCACATGGTCCGTGAAATAGGGCAGGACGAACCTGTGTGTCCTGAGTTCCATTGGAGATTTCTGAGCGATGCGATCGGACTCCGAAGGGGGCTCTGTAGGATGAGCGGCGCTATCGCAGATCTCATCATAGAACGCCTCCAGGCGTGTGATGAGCCCTGCCTCAGCCCGATGTTCGTCGAATTCCAGCCACAGATGAGGGGTGCTGCGCAGGATCTGACTGATGTGTTTCTGAGTAAAGGCGTCGGGGCCGCATCCGAAGTTGGAAATAACCAGAGGATAGGTCCCCGCCTGCCCACGGCACCATTGGGAGATGGCGATCATCCGTTGATTGTACCGCCAGGGAGGAAGGCCCGGGCCGGAGTTCGAATCCGGAATATCTTCGGGGATAAAATCCTGAGGGACGACACAGACATCCATCCGCTTCAGATGGAGAGCGAGATTGAGATTCACAAAGGGATCATGCACATTATAGGGTTTTCCGGTGATCACCCAGATATCGCGTCCTCTGCGGCGGAACTGTTCCAGAACCTCTTCCCCCCGCATCTGGATCTGCATACGGAATTTGTTGAACCGGTCGTGGGCAAAATCCAGGGCTTGGGCAAACTCGTCCTTGGTCTTACCCAATCGGCGCTGTATTGAAGACATCGCCTTGAAGAATTTCCCGGCATCGAACGCCAGGCTTACCTGGGGCGATTCGATGAAAAACTCAGAGGTGGACCAGAGCATCCAGGGGATGTGTTCGGCATAGGGACAGTTCAGCTCACAATGACCGTCTTCGCTCATGTGCTGCACATAGGAAGGAATAAACACAAAATCCACCTCTCGATCGGCGAACCATTGGACGTGGCCGTAGGCCAGTTTGACCGGAAGACAGGTTTCGACAGAGATCTTCTTCAGACCCGAATTCAGGACATTCATGTCTGACGGGGGAGACAGGAGGATCTTGCAGCCCAGGTGGTTGAAAAACGCCGCCCAGAAGGGGATGTCGCCCATGAGCAGCGAGGCCCTGGGAATCCCCACGGTGTGGGAGGGTTTGATGGGATTGCGGATAGAATCCTGCACTGCAACCTGCCACTCTGCGAACAGATCGACCGACATGTCACGATCCCGTGTCTCATCCGCTCCCACGTCCTGTTTCCGGGTTCTTTGTTTGACCGTGTATCGCTCGCAGATGTCGCCGAAGAAGATCTGTCGATTACCCAGGTCGATCCGGTTGACCTGACACTGGTTGGCACAGTGCCGGCATTGAAAGCTGGATACCGTGCACGGACGTCGGATGCGCTCCTGCAGCTGTGGCAAGTTCGGCGATGCTTTCCCTTTCTGTTCGACGGTCCGGCGGGTGATCAGGGCCGCTCCGATGGCTCCGGATATTCGGTTGTAAGGATGCACCGGAACCGGCCGTTTCAGGAGGCGGGCAAAGGCATTGACTACTGCCGGGTTGGAGGCTGTGCCGCCCTGGAACACGATGTGGTCTCCAACCGTGCGTTCAGCCACGACTTTTTCCAGGTAATTGCGTGCGATGGCAAACGCCAGCCCGGCGGTGACATCCGATACGCTCTCCCCACGGCTCAGGGCATTCACCAGCTCCGATTCCATAAAAACCGTACACTGACTGCCCAGGTCGGATGGGGCCTCTGACTGGTGGGCCAGGCGCGAAAAATCCTGCTTGATATCCAGGTCCAGCAGCTCGGCCTGCTCCTCCAGAAAAGATCCGGTTCCAGCTGCACAGATCTTATTCATGGTGAAATCCTGGATCTTTCCGTCCAGCAGCTTGATGAACTTGGAATCCTGCCCCCCGATCTCGAAGATCGTATCCGCTTCCGGGAAATAGGGCAAGGTTCCTGCGAGCTGGCAGGTGATCTCATTCCGGACCTCGTCTGCTTCCAGATACTCTCCCGCCAGATGGCGGCCGCTGCCGGTGGTGCCGATGCCCAGGATCTCCAGTCTTCCGGAGCATTTGTCGAAGAGATGCTCACATCCTTCCCGGATGACCTCGAGCGGCCTTCCCCTGGTCGGGAGATAAATACCGGCTTTGATCCGCCCTTCGCCATCGACAAGAGCGAGGTTGGTACTGACCGAACCCACGTCCACACCCAGGTACCCTCGGACAAACTCACCCTCTTCCGGTTCAGGCTCTTCTGGTGGAGCCGGAGCCGCCTCTCCCAAGGGGGGCAAGAAACAGCGGGCCTTCTGCTCTCTGGATAATGTCTCGCTCAGCCAGGCGTGGATCTCGTCCACGGTGAGAAAATCCGGGTTTTCCCGGACGCGGTTGACGTGGAAGCCTTCGCGGATCCGGGGCCGAGAGCCACGTGGCGCAGCGAGTTTGGAGTAGATGATGGGGCGTTCGTCGCTACGTACTGTGGTCACCTCTATGAAGACAAGGGAATCGACGTCCTCCTTGAGTG
>JBGUED010000392.1:0-3017 GCA_041821525.1 Candidatus Aminicenantaceae bacterium
CGTTCGTTCAGGTCAAGAATACCCAGCTCGGTGATCTTTTTCCAGGTGGGGCACCAGCCAATATTTCGCAGAGTACCCCGAAATATGGTTGTCGTTTCAGGGATTGAGTATGTTTCCATATACGGTAATGAATCCCGGTTGGGATATCCCTCGAGCCTCCCGATCCCGGTGAGGGAACACGGGAGGGGATCCTTAAACAAATCACCGGGCGAGACAGGGACCTCTTCCCCATCCTCAAGATACCTCGCCGGGCTTGTGCTGGCCGCCAACACACTTTGGGGACTCCAGGAGAACTTGTATCCGAGCGGATTGGTGTTGGCCTCCGGGGCCGGGAGGCCTCCGCAGAACGAGACGAAAGAGCGGATGCGCCCTCCCCTGGCTTCCACCGCATGGATGACCCGCATAGCCTCCATGTGATCGATCCCCGGGTCCAGGCCGATCTCGTTCAGGACCAGGATCCCGGCTCTCTCGATCTCCTCCCTCATACTCCGCATCTCCTGGGAGGTATAAGATGCTGTGATCAGGTCGGTCCGGGTTTGGACGCACAGCTCGGCGACTCGCGGATGATACGGGAAAGGCAGCAGGCTGATGACAAGCTCTGCCCCTTCGATTTCCTGTTTTACCCGTTTTGTATTCTCAAAATCCAGGGCCAGCCCAATCCCCTGGGGCGATCGGGCTACCAGAGCATCGGCCTTGTTTCTCTCCACATCGGCGACCGTAACCCGGATGTTTGGCAGTTCCAGAAGGAAGCGTACCATAGGGGGGGCGACCATTCCGGCGCCCAGGACTAGAACTTTTTTCTCCATGGTCGCGGCTCCTCTATTCCTGAAAATCAGGTGATGAACTCCTGCATGTATTCGTAATCGGGAGTGAACGCCCCTCGATAGAGGATGACCGCCTGCCGGATCTCGGGCGGCAGCCCGCAGCTGGCAAAGTCGGAATCATAATCCGCGTGAGCCAGGGAAGGGACGAAACCTTTCAGGGCCTCAGAAAAACTGACCGAGGATTCCAGAGGGATCTCGGCAGGCAGGTTGTCGATGGACATGATCGCCACTCCCCTTCCCTCATGCCCGTCCCTGATCTCATCTGTAAGAGGATCATACACAAACACCGGGTTTTCAGGGGTTGTGACTTTGCACATGAACTCGATAGCCCCCCCTACATCGCAGGAAATATCTCCAATCACCTGGAGACGGGGAGTTGCTTCGCGTGAGAAGAGGTCTCGGACAGAGGCGGAAGTAACGAACCTGGGAAAACGGTCCTCCCAGTATATGCAGTTGAGCAATATATTCAAGTAAGGAAGCGTATCGGCAAAGACCGATCGGTAGAGTTGGGGATTGTCATAGTAGTCCTGCAGAACAAAATCTCTACCGGATGACGTCGGTTTTACTAGGTGTTCTTCCCGAAACACGACCTTGTAGACCCGGTGGGCGGAAAAATCCCCATTCTCGATAAACCGAGATAGATCTCCTGCTGGAATCTCCTCCATCGGGAGTAGATCGAATATCTCCTGGGCCCCCTGAGATGTGTTTCCATAACCCAGAAATCCGCACACGAACGGGACTATCCGTCGATTCAGGCCATGCTCGTGGATGCTCCAGCCCGTCTTGCGGATGACTTCCCTGATCTCGACCAGGCTGCCGTAATGGTAGGGCTGTTCGATCTCGGCGAAGAGGGAATCGATCTTATGATAAGCCAGCCTTTTTCCCAGAGCTGCCAGGATTTCGACCATGCCGGCCTGGCCGGCCTGTATCCCGAAGAACAGGAGCCGCCGGCCTTCCCCATCACAGATTTTCTCATAATCGATCAGAGTGCATCCCGCCTCCTTGAGCCGCTTAAGCATGGGACGGTTATACTTCTGTCCCTTGATGGTATGCGAAAAAAAAACATAGACCTTATCCGGTGCGATCAACGATATAGGAACCTCTTTGATCGCCAGAATGACCTTACAGTTTGAGAGGTTTTCTGAAATATCAGCGCCTTCCCGGGCATATTCCCGGTCTGAGAAAACGCGGATATCCGAGGACTGGACACACACGGGCAAGTCGTGCCGGCGTATGAGCTCGCGGACATGGGTCGGGACCAGCGGTGCTCTCCGCTCCCATGGGTTTTTGTCTTCTCTCCTAAGGCCGATACCGTGAGGCGTCATGGCTTATATTCCTTTTTCGGAATCTGGGACAAAGGAAAAAAATTATGGCACATCTGACCCAAAATTGGAAGGAAATCCTCCACAGTCCCGACCGGTTGACCTGGCCGGGGATATTGTCGATAATGAAAAACATGATCCAATTCTTTAACACACTGAGAGGCAGGCTCGAAGACTTTCGTCCTCTAGAAAAGGGAGTGGTTAAATTCTACACCTGCGGTCCTACGGTCTATGATTACGCCCACATCGGGAACTTTCGTGCGTACATGTTCGAGGATCTTCTCAAGAGGTTCCTGCTCTTCATGAGATATAACGTCAAACACGTCATGAACATCACAGATGTGGAAGACAAGATCATCCGGGCCGCCACCGAAATGGGAGTCAGCCTGCAGCAATACACAAAAGTATATACAGAGGCCTTTTTCCAGGACTTGGAACGGCTCAATATTCTGCCTGCCGATGTCTATCCGAGGGCCACAGAGCACATTCCCGAGATGGTCGAGATGGTCCGGGCCCTGATGGAAAAGGGATATGCCTACCAGAAGGACGGTAATTATTACTTCGATCTCTCCCGTTTTCCGGATTACGGCCGCCTTTCCAAGATCGACATGGGCGCACGCAAGGCCGGTGTCCGCATCGATTCCGACGAGTATGAGAAAGAAAGCGTGCATGATTTCGCACTTTGGAAGGCACAGAAACCGGGCGAATTCTTCTGGGACACGGAGCTTGGGCCGGGACGACCTGGATGGCACCTCGAATGCTCGGTGATGAGCTCCAAGTATCTTGGAGAGACCTTCGACATCCACTGTGGAGGCGTGGACAACATCTTCCCCCACCACGAAAATGAGATCGCACAATCCGAAGCCTATAC
>JBGUED010000393.1:0-3017 GCA_041821525.1 Candidatus Aminicenantaceae bacterium
AAAATACTGATTTTGAGGAGAACCTAGAAATTGGTTTAAAACTCCCTGAAACCCTAAAAGGCGACTGTGACGATATGCCCCATACAAAGAGAGCAGAAGCCCTTAAACTCATGACAGAGCGCATCAC
The DNA here is from genome assembly GCA_041821525.1 of Candidatus Aminicenantaceae bacterium. Lineage (GTDB taxonomy): Bacteria > Acidobacteriota > Aminicenantia > Aminicenantales > Aminicenantaceae > JAUXEH01. Next base: position 128 of record JBGUED010000393.1, read on the forward strand.
AATAGACCAGGACGACCCATATAATTTGAATATTGAGTGGAGAAAACCTTGGAACGCTCTCAGTAATAATTGTTGGTGTGGGAGGGGAGGGTCAGTGTCGTGTGGGCATAGGCCCGGGAAAACCGGGCCCCCTTCTTGGCCAGGCCGTCCATGACCGGAGTGGGAGGGGCGTCTGGAGAGTAGCAGCTCAGCCGGTCGGAGCGGAGCGTGTCGATGGTGATGACCAGGATGTTGAAGGGAGCCGCCTTTTCCTGGGACCTGGATCACGATTATGATTGTATTATCTGCGTGGGATTGATACCATTTTACGTTCTAGATGGATTGGAAAGGAGCATGCCCTTGGATTATTCCAAGGGCGTAAAGACCCGATCAGAAGGAGATTGAACATGTACCGTAAATACCTGGTTTTATCGGCAGTCCTGATAGCGGGTCTTCTGATATCGAGCCTCGACCTGCAAGCCCAGGATGTCTTCGATGAGGACCTGATAAAGGATTTCACCTACCGCAACATCGGGCCGACCCGGCCGGGCGGACGGATCGTGGATTTTGCTGTGCACCCGACCAACCCCTATATATTCTATGTGGCCTCGGCTTCGGGCGGGCTCTGGAAGACCATGAACAACGGAACCACCTTCGCTCCCGTTTTCGATGACCAGAGCGTAATCTCCATCGGAGACGTGGCGGTTGCGCCCTCTGATCCCGAGACTGTGTGGGTGGGAACCGGCGAGGCCAACAATTCCCGCAGCGCCTACTGGGGAGATGGAATCTACAAGTCGACAGACGGGGGAAAGACCTGGGCGCATATGGGGCTCAAGGAGAGTCATCATATCGGCCGCATCCTGATCCATCCCCAAAATCCGGACATTGTGTATGTTGCGGCCCTGGGACATCTTTTCTCCTTCAATGAGGAGCGGGGCCTGTACAAGACCACGGATGGGGGGAAGACCTGGGACAAGGTGCTCTACATCAGCGAACGGGTGGGTGTGGTGGACGCAGCCCTGGACCCAACCACACCTGACACACTCTATGCCGCCTCCTACGATAAGGAGCGCCTCCCCTGGACCTTCGAGGAATCCGGGCCGGGCAGCGCCGTCTACCGTTCCCGGGATGCCGGCCGGACCTGGAAGAAGCTGGAAGGCGGCCTTCCGTCTGGAAAGATCGGCCGCATCGGGCTGGACGTGTTCCAGCGTGACCCGAAGATCGTATACGCTGCGATCGAAAATGCCAATCCCCGTCCCGAGACCAAGACGGCGGCCAAGAAGTCTGCCACCGCCCGCAGTCGCCAGCCCCGAACCATGGGCGGTGAGATCTATCGCTCGGAGGACGGGGGGGACACCTGGACCAAGATGAACTCGGATCAGGAGAACGTCGGAGGCGCTCCCGGCTACTACTACGGCCAGATCCGGGTGGATCCCAATGATGAGCAGACGATATATGTCCTGAGCGTCAACCTGTTCCGCTCGCAAGACGGGGGCAAGAGCTGGGGTAAGGGAACCGAACGCAACGCTGCTCCCATGACCCACTCCGACCACCACGCGCTCTGGATCGATCCTGACAATTCCGAGCACATGCTGCTGGGAAACGACGGTGGCCTTTATATCACCCATGACTTGGGAGCGACCTGGGACCACTACCAAAACCTGCCCCTGGCCCAGTACTATGCCATCGGTGTGGATAACGCGAATCCCTACAACGTCTACGGCGGCCTCCAGGACAACGGTTCCTGGAAAGGCCCCAGCAGCGGTCCCTCGGGTAGAGTAACAGCCAGAGACTGGATCGTCACGGGCGGGGGCGATGGCATGTACAACCAGGTCGATCCCCATGACAACCGTTGGCTCTACAACGGATCTCAGTTCGGCTCTATCCAGCGCCTGGACCAGAAGACCTGGGAGTCGAAGAGCATCAGGCCCCGTAGGGAAAAAGGGCAGCCGCCCCTGCGCTTTAACTGGTGTGCTCCCATACATCTTTCGCCCCATAACAGCAGCATCGTGTACTTCGCGGGCAACGTGCTCTTCCGCTCCATGGATCGGGGTGACAATTGGCAGGCCATAAGCCCAGACCTGACCCTGAACGATCCGGGCAAGACCGCGGGCAGGGGCAACATCCAGTACTGCACCATCGTGACCGTTTCCGAGTCGCCGGTGACCCCCGGGATCATCTGGGTGGGTACCGATGACGGCAAGGTCCACATCACGGAAAATGGTGGTGCAGCTTGGACCGAGCTGACCGGGGATCTGCTCGCCGCGGGCGCGCCCCGGGACTACTGGGTGAGCCGGGTATTCGCGTCCCCGCATGCCGCCGATACAGCCTTCGTGTCTAAGACCGGTTACCGGCGGGATGACTTCCGGGCCTTCCTGTTCAAGACTACGGACAAGGGGAAGACCTGGGCGGACATCAGCGGCAACCTGCCCGGAGAGCCCATTAACGTGGTGGTCCAGGACCGGATAAATCCCGGCCTGCTCTTCGTGGGCACGGATATGGGAGTGTACGCCTCCATCAGTGACGGCAAGACCTGGGTGAGTCTGCGTGGCAACATGCCCACCACCGCCGTGCACGATCTCCTGGTCCATGCCAGGGAGAACGACCTGGTGGTGGGAACCCACGGTCGCGGCATCTTTATCGCGGATGTGTCACCGCTCCAGGAACTGGATGACAAGGTCTTGGCTGAAAGTGTCCACCTCTTTGCTGTGAAGCCCAAGGTGCGCCGCACCACCACAGCCTCCATGTTCGATGCCTTCTCCGGGCACAGATTCTTTTCCGCGCCCAATGAACCCGCGGGTCTGGTCATCCATTATTACCTGAAGGATGAGGCGGCCGAGAAACCCAAGATCACCATCAGCGATTCCTCCGGCAAGTCGTTGAGAAGCCTGACTGGCGTGACGGCCAGGGG
>JBGUED010000394.1:0-3016 GCA_041821525.1 Candidatus Aminicenantaceae bacterium
CCCTGCGTCTCATCTACTAGATGAAACTTGAGTTTGCTGCGAAAATCCTCACTCATGCTTTCCTCCTGATTTTGTTTATGTTTCTTTCAGCCAATCTTTCATTTTGGACCAAAAGGTTTTTTTCTTGTCCTTGGAAATGCCTTTGCTCTTCCACTGGCCGAAGCCGTAAAGGATGAGCCCCACGGCCGTGGCGTAATCCGGTGTGTTCACACGATCCACCAGGCCTCCGACTCCCGCAGGATCTCCCCGCCGGACCGGGAGGTCGAAGACGCTCTCCGCCACCTCTTCCAGCCCGTCCAGCAGCGCCGTCCCGCCGGTGAACACGATCCCCGAGTTGAGGGATTTCTCATAACCCATGCGCTTCATGTCGTTGTCCACCAGCCGGAAGATCTCCTCGGCCCGCGGTTGGATAATGTCCGCCAGCAGCTGCCTTGACAGCACTCGGGCCTTTTTCCCCCGTCCCACAGAAGGGACCTCTATGGTTTCCTGATCTTCCATTAGCGATGTGGCTGCGCACCCGAACTTCTTCTTGATTTTCTCTGCGTCAGGGATGGGGGTCCGCAGTCCGACCGCGATGTCATTGGTGAAGTTGTCTCCGCCGATGGGGATGACTGAGGTGTACCACAGGCTTCCCCGTTCGAAGATGGCCACCTCGGTGGTGCCTCCACCGATGTCGATGAGACCCACTCCCAGCTCCATCTCGTCATGTGTCAGAATGGAATGCGAAGTGGCGATCTGGCTGAGCACGATCTGTTCGATCTCGATCCCGGCCCGGCTGATGCAGGTCTTCAGGTTTTGCACCGAAGTTACAGCCCCGGTGACGATGTGCACATTGACCTCGAGTTTTATGCCGCTCATGCCCATCGGGTCTTTGATGCCGTCCTGCTCATCCACCACAAATTCCTGAGGGATGATGTGGATGATCTCCCGGTCCGGCGGAATGGAGACGGCCTTGGACTGGTCGATCACCCGCTTAATGTCTTCCCGGCTGATCTCCCGGTTTTTTCCGGATACGGCGATCACTCCGCGGCTGTTGAAGCTCTTGATGTGAGCCCCGGAGATCCCGATGAAGCCGGAATCGATCTCCACACCGGCCATGAGCTCAGCCTCTTCCTGGGACTTCTTGATGGCGTCCACGGTGGCTTCCAGGTTGACGACCACGCCCTTGCGTAAACCCCGGGATTCGGTGGTACCGATCCCGATGATCTCGATCTTCCTGTCTTCAGTGATCTCCCCGATGATGGAGGTCACGGATTTGGTGCCGATGTCGATCCCGACGATGTAACCGTTCTTGGGCATATTCTATCTCCTTCCCGGAGCAGGACTTTGTCCCGGGATCTCGGCCTGGGGTTTGCTCACGACCCGGTCGACCAGGCTCAGGTCCACGTATTCCAGCGGCAGCCCGCCCTCCAGATAGGCACGCTCCGCATGGAAATTATTCATCTTGGCCGGGTACTGGCCTCGTCCAAATCGCAGCCAGGCAGGAAAATCGTCCCTTTTGACCTTGATGTCTGTGAAATGTCCCACATCGATGAGCTCGATCCTGGCCCGGTCTTCCGGGGCCAGCTCGTCCAGGAACCTCCAGGCTCGAGTCAGTTTTCCCTGCCTGTCTTCCTGGAACCGGTTCTCATCCATGAATCGAGGCAGGTCCCATCCGGCCTCTGGAGCTGCGGGTGCCAGTTCCATCCCCTCACGGTCGATGAGCATCAGGGATCGCAGCCCCAGCAGCGCAGCGGGGATCCGTTCCTGGATCTCAACCCGCAGCGTCGATGGAAAGTGTTTCCGGACGCGGACCGTTTTGATCCAGGTGTTCGCTTCCAGTGCTTCACGCAGCCGACGGATGTCCAGGAGCAAAAGGTTGCCTGAGATGTGCCGCTCCAACCAGCTGGCCGCCGCAGTCCGGAGCTCCGGCTTGCGGCAGCGGATCTCGATGCGGTCGATATTCAGGCGATCCCAGCCCGTCAGGAAAAGCCATCCCTGCTGGATCCCTATGAAGAGCCCCGTGATCAGGAGCAAGCTGAAGCCCGCATGCCGCATCTTCACCCGAAACTTCCTCTGGATTATTCGGATCTTGGCCTCGGTTTCGCGGCGGCGGTATCTTGCCGGCTCGGCGATGAGCGGCTCGATACGGATCTTAAACGGGGGATGGAGGTTGACGGCCATGGCTTCTAGTTCGCCTCCAGTTTCTCAATGATGTCGGGGATGATCCTATAGATGTTTCCCGCCCCCATGACGATAATGATGTCTCCCGGTTGAGCCAGAGAGGTCACCCGCTCTACCACGCCGTCGAGTTCCGGTTCGAAATACACGCCTTTGTGCCCGAACTTCTGGATTTCGGCACAGAGGGCCTCACCGGTGATGCCCGGGATCGGTTGTTCCCCTGCTGGATAGATCTTGGTGCTGACCAGGATGTCCGCCTGGTTGAAGCTGGTGGCGAATTCGTCCATCAGGAGCGACATGCGGGAGTAGCGGTGGGGTTGAAAAACGCCCACTACGCGCCGTTTCCATCCCTTCTTGGCCGCCTCCAGGGTGGCGCTGATCTCTGTGGGATGGTGCGCGTAATCCTCGATGATGAGGATGTCGTTCACCTCTTTCTTCAGCTCGAACCGCCGGCCGATGCCGGTGTAGCTCTCCAGGCCCTCCAGGATGGTGGGCCCGGGGATCTCAAGATCTATGCCTACGGCCATGGCGGCCATGGCGTTGTAGATGCTGTGCATCCCCGGGACGTTGAGTTTGAGGGTACCCAGCTCCTGCCCATGGTGGTATACCAAAGATGTGCTTGAAAAGTTTTCGAACACTGGGTCGCTGGCATAGATGTCCGCCTGCGTGGAGAATCCGTAGGTGATGATCTTGCGTTCCAGCTCGGGGATCAGGCTCTGGAGGTTGGCATCGTCCAGGCAGAGGACGATGGGACAGTAGAAGGGGACCTTGTTGGCAAAGTTGACGAAGGTCTTTTTGATTTCGTCTATGGTGTGGTACTGGTCCAGGTGTTCGGCATCCAGGTTGGTGAGCACGG
>JBGUED010000395.1:0-3006 GCA_041821525.1 Candidatus Aminicenantaceae bacterium
CCGGATTTTCCGGCATGGAGGCGAGTCCGAGTGCAGCGGCTTTGGGGTATGTGAAAATAAGCTCCAGGCAGGCCGCAAGTTCCTGGCTGGAGGGCCCTCCCTTGGCCGGGCGTGGATGCCCGGGGATCTCAGCGGGATCGAGCACACTAAGATCCACATGGATGTAAATCAGGTCTGTCAGCCCACTCAATCTTCGCATCTGAATTTCGATATTTTCATCGAGGCCCTTCAATTCTTCGACAGTTATGTTTTCGATAAACGATTCATCGATCTGGACCTGCTCGTACGGGCTGGTTTCCCTCACGCCCGCCATGACGATATATTTGGTGGAAAGGGGGGGATCCAGCCCCGCCTGCAGCCTCAGAGTGGTGGCGCATCTCCCGGCTGCCATGGCGACGTTCATGCCTCCCATGTTACCCTCGATTGTGATGTCAGGAGTATTGAAGGAAGCCCGGGCATCGATCCAGACCAGCCCTACTTTCAGAGGTTTCCCCTCACCCAAGCGCGGCAATCCGATGATCTCCCGGCCGCGGCTGTCCTGGAGCGGGATTCTTCCCGGTCCCACATGCTGGAGACCGGCAAGCATCCCTGTCAGTGACTTGCTGCCGGATAGGAGTCCGATGAAAAAACATTCCTCCCGGTTGTGAGCATAAATGCTCCTGGCGAGTGCCCTATTTGTCAGAGAGGCTCTGTTCCATTCGCCATATTCCCTCTCCTGTTCCGGTGGCATCTGGACTTCCCGGACTTCCTCGATAGTGCAGCCGGATCCGAGCAGGAGATTTTCGAGGCCTTCGTTATCCAGATGGGCCGGGCCCTTCAGTTTTTCGGGGCCCGTGCGGGAATCCGTGTAGGGATCTTTCAAGATCACGACACGTATTTTCCCATCCTCACCCTGGTATTTTTGAGCCGGAATGAAAATACATACCAAAATCAGTATGCACAAAACACAGCATACCCTTTTCATTGTTAGTGTCCTTGGTTTGAAGATATGAGGCATCGTGAGTATAAGCCGCCTCACACCATAAACAGATTTTTTCCCAGAGTCAATCACTAGAGTTGCCGATCTGATCAATCTGGCGTTCTCTTCATAAGATTATCATCTAAAATAGACGCGGTCCCTTTTTCTGTCCTGAATTCGATCTGTCTGTCTTTGTACTGGACGATGCATCGCTGCCCGGATCGAGATAGGATCTCGGCCCGCAGAAGTCTGCCGTCATCCCAGGCGATGTCAACGACAAAGCCTCCCCGGGCGCACAGCCCCTTGATGTGACCGGTGGCCCAGGCGGAAGGAAGGGCCGGGAGCAACTCCAGGATGTACACTCCGTTTTCATCCCGTCGATGCGACTGGAGCAGCATCTCGGCGATCCCGCTCGTGACGCCAAAGTTCCCATCGATCTGGAAGGGAGGATGGGCATCGAACAGGTTGGGGTAGATCCCGCCTCCGGAGTATTCGGTCCGGGGCGAACCGGTCAGCCGCAGCAGGTTGTTTATGAGCTCATAGGCCCGATTTCCGTCTTTCAGCCGGGCCCAGAAATTGACCTTCCATCCCATGGACCAGCCGGTCCCTTCGTCTCCACGCATCTCCAGAGACTTGCGCGCAGCGCCGAACAGCTCCGGCGTGTTTTCCAGTGTGATCTCGCTACCTGGGTGCAGGCCCCACAGGTGTGAGACATGGCGATGTTTATTCTCGGGATCGTCCTTGTCTTCCAGCCACTCCTGGAGCTGGCCGTGCTGCCCGATCTGATTGGGGGCTATGCGGGCATGGATTTCCTCGAGCTTGGCTCTAAATTCCGTGTCCACTCCCAATATCTCAGATGCCTCGATGCAGTTCGTGAACAGGTTTCGGATGATCTGGTGATCCATGGTGGGTCCCATGACCAATCCCCCGTTCTCAGGAGAGTTAGAAGGTCCGGAGATCATCCATCCTCTGTCATTTCTCGGGTCCTCGACCAGATAGTCCACAAAGAAAAGGGCGGCCTGTTTCATGATGGGATAGGCCTGAATTTCCAAAAACTCCTTGTCCTGAGTAAACGCATACCGCCACCACAGGTGCTGGCACATCCAGGCGCCACCAGTGGGCCAGATGCCGTGGTTCGATGCATTGATGGGGGCCGATCCTCGCCAGATATCCGTGTTGTGATGGACCACCCACCCACGCGCGTTATAGTGCATTTTTGCGCTCTTCCGTCCCATGACAGAGCAATCTTGCAGCAATGAGAACATGGGTTCGTGGCATTCGGAAAGATTGCAGAGCTCTGCCGGCCAGTAGTTCATCTCGAAATTGATGTTGGTCGTATACTTGCTTTCCCAGGGAGGATCCAGGCGGTCGTTCCAGATCCCCTGCAGGGTGGCGGGCTGGGAACCGGGACGGCTGCTGGCTATCATGAGATAGCGCCCGTATTGAAAGACCAGAGAAGACAGGGCGGGATCGTTGCCTTCGTTAAATCGCAAGATCCGCTCATCCGTGGGCTTGTTTGCCTGTTCTGTTGTACCCAGGTCGATCTCGACCCTACGAAACAGAGCACGATGATCCTGGACATGCCTCTGCAAAAGAGAATCATAATCCCCCCGGACCGCGCCCAGGACCTGTTCGCATTGTGCAGCGGGATCTGCGCTTATATCCGCATAGTTCACGTAGCTGGTTGCTCCGGCCAAGAGCAGGGTTACAGCACTGGCGCCGGTGATGCGCAGTGTATTGCCTTCCTTTACGAGTTCGCCGTCGTGTTCGTAGACCTTGAGCCGCGACTCGAACTTGAGGATGCTGGGGCGCGGTATCCTTTCCCTTTGGTGTACATAGTCCGATACCCTGCCCCGCAGAGAGATGACATCTCCCGAGGCCGCGACTCCCGCCTCGGCATGGGGCGTAGTCATGGATACGGTCAGGCTCAACCGCCGCAGTGAGTCCGATACAAGGCGGATGACCACGACCTGATCCGGAAAGCTGCGACCCTCCAAGAGGCGCTCCCGTACATTCGGAGCTTCCATGGGGAGATCTTCGTCATCAAG
>JBGUED010000396.1:0-2998 GCA_041821525.1 Candidatus Aminicenantaceae bacterium
GCCACGCGGGCAAACGCTAGCTACTCCGCTCAGTCGGGCTGTTTGGATAGAAAGGAAACGTATCATGCAAAGCACGCGCCAGGAAATCCTCGAGATTCTGAAAGAGGAACGTCAGGCAAAGATCCGGGATCTGCTGCTCAGGTAAGTCGAGAACAAAGGCAAACGTGGGAATGAATCGAGCCACACAATGGTCCAACTGAGTGAATCCAGAAAAATACTTCACTCACTAGGAGAATACAATGAAAAAATTCGTTCCTTTGACAGTCCTGATCATCGGTATCCTGGCGCTCGCATCCGGAGCCGAGGCCCAGCGGCGTATGGGACAGCAGCGAAATAGGAGTTTCACACGTTCCCAATCGGGTTGGATCCTGATGGCCCTGAAAGCCCGGCAGCTAGAGCTGAATATCACGGATGACCAGCTGGCAGAGATCGAGGATCTGTCTCTGAAAATGGAAGAGCAGAAGGTCGAACACCAGAACGCCATGAACACCCATCGGTTGGAGCTCAAAAAGCTGATGATGGAACGTGAATATCGAGATTACGACAAGATAGAGTCGATGTTGATACAGAACGCGGAAGGCCGGGCCGTTATGATGGTCTCCCAGATGAAGCTCAGAGACCAAATCGACAGCATCCTGAGCCCGGAACAGAAAGAAGCGCTCAAGACGATGGGCAGGGGCCAGCTGGTACTGCGGCGACAGGGCATACAGAGAGGCAGGGAATTCCAACGCAATCCCCGCTTAAGACGTTTCCGCCGGGCCCCCGAAGACACCATCAAATAGTAATCAGGGCATCCATCCAATATTCCTCTGAATCTCTGTCTTGAGATGATCTCTTCTCTCTGGTAGAGTATCAGGGTGTGGATGTCATGATGGGGGGAACACGGAACACAGATACCCGCAGGAGAGGTTTTGGGGCACGTGCCCTATGGATGTCCTCGCTATTGTTCTTGCTGCTGTCCCTATCGGCCGTAGGACAGGTCATCACCACCGATCCCAACCTGGCCGATGACCAGTTAGCACGGTGGTTCACCGTGGCCGTGGACAATGCGGGCGAGCCAGGTCTGCAGCCGCACCTCACGGCTGGATCGGACTACCGCTTCCCGGAATCCGACATCCCTCTCGCCGTGGCCCGGGCAGGGCATCCGGTACGGACCGCCGCCTTCGGTGCCGAGGTCTGGTTCTCCTGGGCAGGGCTCAAGCCCGAGGCCCGCTACCGCCTGCGCCTGACCTTCCTCTCCGATGCGCCCCGGACCCAGCAGGTCGACCTGGACGGACGGATAGTGGTGGAGGAACTGAGGCTTCCGGAAAGCCGCATCGTGTACTGTATCGTTGACCTGCCATTCCCCCAGGAGGACGGGGCATGCGTTCTCAAGATCCGGAGCCTGCAGGGACCCAATGCTATCATCTCCATGGTCGAGCTCTATTCCAATCATGTCGGCCTGCTCCCGGATCCGGTCTTTGAGGCTCAAGGAGACTGCCGGGGCGGGATCGAAGGTGTCCTGTTTGACCGCAACCGTTCAACCCGTCCCTACACCGGGCTCGAGGTCCATCTTTTTTCCCCGGATCCCTCTCTATCCCTGGTCACCCGGACTGACGGGGCCGGGCTCTTCCGCTTCACGGTCCCCCGTTCCTGGGCGGCGGGAGTGACCGACCTTGTCCGCGTGACCGTCGCTCTTCCAGAGGAAACGCTCACGCTCGACCTCTCCCTGCTGGGTGTGTTCCCGCCCCGCCTGACCCCCCGGCCCGTCCGTGCCCGGCATCTGACCGAAACCGAGATCAGCCTGAACGGGATCTGGCGCTTCCACGCGTCCCCGCCGGACGGTTTTTCGGATCTGGACCCAACTGAGACCGTGGGCTGGGATGCCATCGAAGTCCCGGGAGAATGGGCCATGCAGGGTTTCGAGGTCCCGGCCGGCACAGCCGCCGCCTACCTGCGGGAATTCGAGCTCCCCTCCTCCTGGCGGAACTTGAGGACCATCCTGCGCTGTGATGCGGTGTACAGCGATGCCGTGGTCTTCATCAACGGCCGGCGCGCCGGATCCCACAAGGGCGGATTCACCGCCTTCGAGCTGGATGTGACCGGACTGGTAAAACCAGGTCAGAACACGATAGCCCTGGCGATCAAGAACGAATCGCTGGAAGACATCCTGGCCAGCGGGAGCCAGTACGCGGCCCATTCCCTGGGGGGGATCACCCGAAAGCTCAGCCTGTGGGCGGTCCCGCATTGTTTTGTCTCGCGCTTTCACACCGTCACACGCTTCGATGGGAGCTATTCAGACGCCACCCTGGACCTGCAGATGGAAGTGTTCAACTCCCTGGAGCACAGCATCACAGACGCCGTGCTTCAGGTTAGCCTCCTCGACCGGAAAGGAAACCGGATCGCTATCCAGCCCGACAGGATCCCGCTCCCATCCCTGTCTGCCCAGGAAGGGAAGAGCGGGCACATATCCCTCAGTATCCCCAGGCCGCGGAAGTGGGACTGCGAGCATCCCTATCTCCACACCCTGACCTGCACACTGGAGTATGGGGGGCGGATCCAGGAGATTCTGCGCAGACGCGTCGGCTTCCGCCAGGTCGAGATCAAGGGAGACCGGGTTCTGGTCAACGGGAGCCCGATCAAGCTCCGCGGTGTCAATCGGCACGAGGCCCATCCAATACGCGGCAGGAGCCTCACTCCCGAACTCTGGAGAGAGGACGCCCTCAAGTTTCGCGCCGCCAACATCAACTACATCCGGACGTCTCACTATCCTCCTGCGGAGGAATTCCTGGACGCCTGTGACGAGCTTGGCCTCTTCGTGGAGTGCGAGGCCCCGCTGTGTTGGGTCCAGCACGGTGCCAACTCCAGCTGGGAGCAACCGGGATGGGACTACCGGGACCGCAGGTTCTTCCTCCCCCTGATGCTGGCCAACCTGGAATCCATCGAGCTCAACCGGGATCATCCCTCCATCCTGATCTGGTCCCTGGCCAACGAGTCCCGCTGGAGCCCGCTGTTTGCC
>JBGUED010000397.1:0-2991 GCA_041821525.1 Candidatus Aminicenantaceae bacterium
ATTGCTTAACGGCCTGATTCTCTCGGGGATCCTCTTCCTGTATAACTTTTTCGTCAGCAAGAACCTGGCTCTCACCTTCACGGTCAGTTCTTCTCTTTTGTAATACTCAGGAGTGACCACCGGACCCAGGAACTGCTTCTCGATCTCCATCGTGTAGATGTAGTTGATGATGGCGCGGGCGTAGATCTCCTCCAGGGGCTTGAGCGCGGGATAGAGGTCCTCGGCCTCCTGCTTCAGCACATCGATATCCAGGGCACCAAAATCCACCCATTTTTTCAGCTCCAGGGACGGGTAGATTAGGTTGCGGGCGATAAAGGTCTGTCGGACCGTCTCCTTGGTTTCGTCGATCTCTTCCTCGGTATAGAGCATGGTTGGTTGAGTGGGGACAGGCAGGTAGCGGGAGATCTCATCGAAAACTTCCTGCTTCCGCTCTCTCCCGTAGACCCAACCCACGTAGGGAATCAGGATCCCGCTCTTGAGGAACTGCGTTTTTTTCTCGGTCAGGGTGGAGCCGAAAAAGGCATCCTGGTAGGTATCCCGTGTTTTCTCTTTATTCCGCCTCAAGAACTGCCCCAGACCGTACATGTAGGTGTTCATGATGGTTCGGATGCGGGAGATATCAAGATGAATGATGGGGCTGATATGCATGCCGAACTCCACTTTTCCAGCGCACATCCGGAAGAGCGGATTCGCAGCCTGGAGCTCTCCCTGGGTGAAATCCCGCATGGACTCTACCTCCGCCTCCGGAAGCGAATCCACGATGAACAAGACATCCACGTCATCGCCCTGGATGGGGATGCCCCTCAGCCAGCTGCCGCGGAGGTTGAGGGAGACGAAACTTGTTCCATATCGGCGGCTCAACTCATCTCCCACACGCTGCAGGCAGTCTTCCAGCTGACCGAACAAACCGTCCCGACGATAACAGTTGGTGGGATCGAAGAAAGGGAACCGGAAGTACTTGCAGGACTTCAGGTAGAAGGTGATCTGCTCTGTGTTGATATCCTTTTTCAGCCGCACCCGCCCGCTGGCAGGCACAGCACTGTCACCGGGGGAACTGCTGGTGTTTTTCTCTTGCGTCATTTGTTCGGTCCGTTCGGTAACCTATGTTTTAGCAATCCTGGGCCATTAATTCAAGCCCCACCCTGGAATTCCTGATAAATCCAATTGACACGGATAACATATGTGGTATTCACTATAGGCAATAATCCCATGGACAGCTTCGACTTCATTGTTGTGGGCTCCGGCTTCGGGGGCAGTGTCTCCGCCCTGCGTCTGGCCGAAAAGGGCTACTCCGTGTGCGTCATCGAGAGCGGCAAACGCTGGCGGGCCCAGGATTTTCCTCGCACGAATTGGGCCTTCTGGAAGTTCCTGTGGGCCCCGGCCTTGGGCTGCTACGGCATCCAACGGCTGCAGTTCCTGAACGACGTGTTGATCGTGGCAGGGAGCGGTGTGGGAGGGGGAAGCCTGGTCTATGCCAACACGCTGCTCGAGCCTCCTCATGATTTTTATCACGATCCTCAGTGGCAAGGACTGGCCCCGGACTGGAAGAGCGAGCTCGCGCCCCATTATGCAACGGCCAGGCGCATGCTGGGTGTTGTCCCCAATCCCCGATTCTGGCCCACGGATCACATGCTCGAGGACTATGCCCGGGAGATCGGCCGGGAGGAGCATTTCAAGCCAGCAGAGGTGGGCGTGTTTTTCGGAAGTTCCGGCGAGACCGTCCCCGACCCCTTCTTCGGAGGGAAGGGCCCCCCCCGCACCGGCTGTACGCACGCCGGCCACTGCATGGTAGGATGCCGCGACGGCGGCAAGAACTCGCTGGACCGGAACTACCTCTACCTGGCCGAGGGGCTTGGCGCCACGATCATTCCTGAACACAAGGTAATCGACATCCAGCCTTCGAGAGGAGGAGGTTACCGTGTTACCTTTAATAAAGTGACCGGGATTGGCCCCAAGGCAAAACAGAACGTCCAGGCCAAGGGTGTCATCCTGGCTGCGGGCGTACTGGGCACGCTCGAGCTCCTGCTGCGCTGTCGCGAGAATGGTTCCCTGCCCGGGCTCTCTCCCATGCTGGGTCAGATCGTCCGGACCAACAGCGAGGTCTTGGCCGGAGCCACCGCCAAGAAAAACTCGGACACCCATTCCTACGGAGTCTCCATCACCTCCAGCCTGTTCGTCAATGAAAAGACGAATGTTCAACTGGTGCGCTACCCAGCCGGATCGGACCTCATGGGCCTCTTCGGCGGCGTTATCACAGACGGCGGAGGGAGGGTACCCCGCTCCCTCAAACACATCGGCATGTGCCTGCGCCATCCGCTCTGGTTTTTGAGGACCCTCTCGTTGTTCGGATGGGGACGCAAGACCGTAGTCCTGCTGGTGATGCAGACCCTGGATAACCACATCACGCTGCGGCTGAGACGCTGCTGGTGGGCCCTCTTCCGCAGGGTGCTGGCCTCAAGCACCGACGGGGACGCGATCCCAACCTATATCCCGGAGGCCAACGCGGCGGTCCGGGGAATGGCCAAGCGCATGAACGGGATCCCCCAAAACGCCATCACCGAATCCCTCTTCAACATCCCCATGAGCGCCCACATCCTGGGCGGATGCGTCATGGGTCAGGATGCCGGATCCGGAGTCATAGATAAACACCACCGGGTATTCGGTTACGATGATATGTACGTGGTGGACGCTTCGGCCATCCCCGCCAACCTGGGGGTAAATCCTTCGCTGACGATCACGGCCATGGCCGAGCGCGCCATGTCCTGCGTTCCTCCCAAAAAAGCGGGATAATCCGCCTCTCTATTCCTGCCCATCCGGATGGCAGGCATAGCAGTTCACGCTGGCATAAACATACCCCCCGACCTTTTCGTGCTTCTTGCCCATGCTGGTCGGATTGTGGGTGTGGCATTCGATGCAGGCAAACTCCTTAAAATTGCCGGTGAGGTGACATTCCGTGCAGTCGAACCGGGCGTGCTTACCCGAAGTGATGGG
>JBGUED010000398.1:0-2988 GCA_041821525.1 Candidatus Aminicenantaceae bacterium
GTCGGAGGCCAAGGAGGGCGAGCTGCCTTCCCTGGAGGAGCTGGAGCGGGATTACATGAACTACGTGCTCGAGATCACCAACAATGATCCCATGGCTACGGCCGAGATCCTGGACGTGTCGCCGGCGCAGATGTTCCGACGCATGAAAAGGATCGAGGTCTGGATATAACCAGATGCGCACTCAAACGGACCCCAAAGATAAACATCGCGATTGCCACGACCGTGCGTACGGTTGCGCGGTGACCTCCTTTCAGTTTGGTGGCCCGACTTACTCCCGGGCTAAGTACACGCGGGGGCAGGACCGCTTGGGGTATTAGCGGACTGCCCCCCATATCCCTCCTTATGGCCCCACCCCTCACGGGGTGGGTTTTAATTTAAAGGGAAGAATTTAAAGGGGAGTGGTACATTTAGAGCTCTAAATGTACCACTCCCCTTTATTAATTTCTTGACGTTTTGGGGGCGGCAGAATAAACTGATCTTTCATGCCGCAACACAGTAAATCATCATACTCGTTTTATCAATTATCCGGAGGTATTATATGAAAACCATCAATCTGTCCGAGGTCAGGGACAAGATCAAAGACCTTGTCCAAGAAGCCAACTTCGAGCTGCAGGAAGACGTCCTGAAGGTCATTGAGGAGATGAAGGCCAAGGAGGAATCACCCGCAGCCCTCTCCGTGTTCGATCAGATGCTGGAGAACGCCAAGATTGCCA
The DNA here is from genome assembly GCA_041821525.1 of Candidatus Aminicenantaceae bacterium. Taxonomy (GTDB): domain Bacteria; phylum Acidobacteriota; class Aminicenantia; order Aminicenantales; family Aminicenantaceae; genus JAUXEH01. Next base: position 714 of record JBGUED010000398.1, read on the forward strand.
AGGAAGAGAAGCTAGGACTGTGTCAGGACACGGGCCTGGCGGTGTTCTTTGTGGAGCTGGGCGAAGACGTCGACCTCAATAAGGACGACGGTCTGGGCAGCCTGCGCGAGGCCATCGAAGAAGGCACACGCCAGGGATACGAAGAAGGCTACCTAAGGAAATCTGTCGTGGAAGATCCTATCCGGCGCAAGAACACGGGCGACAACACACCGGCCCTGATCCACTGGGAGCTCGTGCCCGGGGATGCCTTCAAGTTGACCTTTATCGCCAAGGGCGGCGGCGCCGAGAATATGAGCCAGGTGCGGATGTTCGCGCCGGCAGCCGGCCAACAGGGGATCGAAGATTTTGTGGTGGAAGTGGCCGAAGTGGGAAGCTCCAACCCCTGCCCGCCAACCGTAGTGGGCGTGGGCTTGGGCGGCAACTTTGACTTTGCAGCACTGCTGGCCAAGAAGGCACTGCTGCGGAAGCCGCTGGGATCGCACAACCAGGATCCCTTTTACGCGGACATGGAAGAGCGGCTGCTCGAGCGCATCAATAATCTCGGGATCGGGCCTCAAGGCATGGGAGGGCGCTGCACCAGCCTGGCCGTGCATATAGAGTCGCATCCCTGTCATATTGCATCGATGCCGGCCGCGGTCAATATCCAGTGCCACTCCCACCGCGTGCTGTCCTTCGAGATTAATTAAAGGGGAGTGGTACATTTAGAGCTCTAAATGTACCACTCCCCTTTTCGAGCTGGAACAACGGAGGTTGTAATGCCTGCAAAAGGTTACGTAGAAATAGACATCGAACAGTGCAAGGGCTGTAACCTGTGTGTTCTGCACTGCCCGACGGAATGCCTGGCACTGAACACGGCCGAGACCAACAGCTTCGGCCTGTACTTTTCCTATCTGGTCGACGAGGAGAAATGCATCGGCTGCGCCAACTGCGGCGTCATCTGCCCGGAGGCCGCCATCACTGTGTACCGCAAGCGCAAGGCAGCGGCGGTCGGTGCTGGCGCAAGCGACGCCAGTGCCACCGGCGGCGGCGAAAGCACAGCTGCAGCCCAGGGACAGGAGGCCTGACCATGGGTGAAGTCAAGCTCATGAAAGGCAATGAGGCCCTGGCCGAGGCCGCCATCCGAGCGGGCATGCAGGCCTATTTCGGATACCCCATCACCCCACAGTCCGAGGTGATCGAATACCTGGCCCGCGAGGAGCCCAAATACAACTATGTGCTGATCCAGGCCGAGAGCGAGGTGGCGGCCGTCAACATGATGTACGGGGCGGGCGGTGCCGGCGGACGCGTGATGACCACGACCTCATCCCCCGGATTCTCACTCATGCAGGAGGGAATCTCCTACATTTCCTGCGCCCAGATCCCGTGCGTGTTCGCCAACATCGTGCGCGGCGGCCCCGGGCTCGGCACCATCCAGCCCAGCCAGAGCGACTACAACCAGGCCACCAAGGGCGGCGGCCACGGCGACTACAATCTGATCGTGCTGGCTCCCAACTCTGTGCAGGAGATGGTGGACCACTGCTACCTGGCCTTTAAGCTGGCAGACAAGTACCGCTCGCCGGTTTTGATTCTATCGGACGGTGCCATCGGCCAGATGATGGAAAAGGTGGAGCTCCCCGCTCCCCTCGAGTACAAGCCCGACAAGCCGTGGGCCACGGTGGGAAAACCCAAGACACGGGAGCGGAACATCCTGACGTCGCTCTACATCAAATCCGAGACCATGGAGGAGAAAAACCTCGAGCTCCAGGCCAAATTCAAGCTGATGCGCGAGAACGAGGTCCGCTATGACGAGTACAAGATGGACGACGCCGAGCTCGTGATCACGGCCTTCGGTCTGACCTCGAGGATCGCCAAGAAGACCATTGACATCGGGCGCGAGGCCGGGCTCAAGCTGGGGATGTTCCGGCCGATCACGGTGTGGCCCTTCCCCTTTGATCGGGTGAACGAGATCGCAGGGCGCGACCATGTCCGGCTGTTCTGCTCGGTCGAAATGAACGCCGGCCAGATGGTCAAGGACATAGAACTGGCAGTGTGCGGGAAAAAGCCGGTGCGCTTCTACGGGCGCATGGGAGGAATCGTACCCACGCCCCAGGAGATCTTCGAGGTGGTCAAGCAGTACGGCGAGGAGATTTGAAATGGCAAATACAGCTAGAGAAGGATACGATCTCATATACCAGCGCACACCCCTGCTGGTGACGCGCAACCGCTACTGCCCCGGGTGCTTTCACTCGACTATGCACAAGTTCCTGATGGAGGTCGTGGAGCAGCCCGTCGCGGT
>JBGUED010000399.1:0-2986 GCA_041821525.1 Candidatus Aminicenantaceae bacterium
GCCCAAGAAAAGCTCCTGTTCCCCGAGATGAGCGAGAAGGGAGATTACAATTTCCCCCCCATTACCCTCCTGGATCCTGGGCAGGAGGCGGAAAAGATCGACAAGAACGAGCTGTACGAAAAAAAACAGATCATAGAGGAAAAACTCATGCAGTTCCGGGTGGAGGGAGAGGTCCGGGAATACCATCCCGGCCCCATCATCACCACCTACGAGTTCTATCCTTCCCCCGGGGTCAAGGTCAGCCAGGTCGCCAACCTGTCTGAGGATCTGTCCCTGGCATTGGGAGCGGAATCCGTCCGGATCCAGAGGATCCCGGGCAAGTCGACCCTGGGCATCGAGATCCCCAATAACAAACGGGAGATCATCAAGCTGAGGGATATCATCCAGACCGAAAAGTTTGTGAAATCCCCCTCCAAACTCACCATTGCTTTGGGAAAATCCGTACACGGCGAACCCTATATCACCGACCTGGCGGTCATGCCCCACCTGCTCATCGCCGGCGCTACGGGCACCGGCAAGAGCGTGGCCTTGAACACGGTCATCGCCAGCCTTCTCTACAAGGCATCGCCCGATGAAGTCAAGATCATCCTGATCGATCCCAAGCGGCTGGAGTTCGCTCTGTACGACGGCATCCCCCACCTGCTCTGCCCCGTGGTCAAGGACCCCAGAAAAGCAGAGGCAATCCTGCTGGACGCCATCAAAAAGATGGAAGAGCGCTACTTTACTCTGGGACAGCTGAAGGTCCGCAACATCGACCAGTACAACCAGAAGGTCAAAAAGATATTGGAGGAACAGGGCTCGACCCTCTCAGAGGAAGAAAAAGAGAAGCTCAAGCCCCTGCCCTACATCGTGATCATCATCGATGAGCTGGCGGAGCTCATGATGGTGGGGGCTCAGGAGGTGGAGTACTGCATCGCCCGGCTGGCCCAGCTGGCCCGGGCCGTGGGCATCCACCTGGTCATGGCTACCCAGCGCCCCTCGACGGATGTCATCACGGGGACCATCAAGAACAACTTCTCCAGCCGGATCGCCTTCCGGGTCCCCTCCAAGATCGATTCCCGGATCATCCTCGACACCGGGGGGGCGGACAAGCTGCTGGGAATGGGGGACATGCTGTTCATGCCTCCGAACTATCCGCGCCTGCTGCGGCTGCACAGCGCCTTCATCTCGCTGCCCGAGAACACACGCCTGATCAAATTCGTCAAGGAACAGGGAACCCCGGAATATGACGAAAGGATCGTCAAGGTTCTGAAAAGCCCGGTCAGCCAGGTGGAAAGCGAGGCTGGAGAACGGGACCCGATCTTCGAAAAGGCGGTGGAGCTTATCCTGCTGACGGGCCAAGCCTCCGCCTCCTACCTGCAGCGGAAGCTGAGGCTGGGGTATGCGCGGGCGGCCCGGGTCATCGACCAGATGGAACAGGAAGGGATCGTCGGCCCTTCAGAGGGGAGCAAACCCCGGGAGATCCTGGTCGATCCGGAGACCTACTTGAAGCACTCTGAAGAATGATCCACACAGGACCCGGATCATTCTCAATGGAAGGTCAGATAGGGGACCTCATCATCCTGCTCATCGCACCCCTCCAGACCCGGGATAAGCCTGGAAGCCGAGGCAAGAAGACACAGAAACGCGAAGTCCTGTGTTTCCAGTTCAAAATCTGATATAAGCCTTTGATTGAGACGGCTCAACAGGGTCCGCGCCTCTCGGCGTCTGGGGAAGGCCGGTTTACATTTTTTTGCCGTAACAGGTTTCGCTCTCATTTCAAAAACTCTCCCACTCACACCGGTCACCGAATGTCCGTCCCGCGGGGAGGCCGGCAGCTGTGCCGGGTGCATCCTCGCGGATTCACTGAAAATTAGTCGCTTCATACAAAACAAATTTGAACTCTGCATATTTTTTCCTAACTTGTTCAAACTAATACGACTAAATTACGGCCAAGAGTTGTGCCAGGAAAAATGGGCTTCAGAATATTCGTAGAACAGGAGTGATTCGTGGGTGAACTTGTCAACGACGCACAGAGCTTCTATAATGTGAGGACTGTGGATAGACCGAACCTCGAACACGACCTGGACGCCATCATCGCGAAATACCGACCCATTGTCAGCTTCCGTGTGAAAAAATCCCTGGGCTCCTACACACCGGACTGGGAAGATGTGGTCAACGAGATCATGCTCAACGCCATCGAGAAGCTGGAAAGCGGGAAATTCAGGGGAGAATCATCCGTCGGGACCTTTATCTATACAATAACCAGCCGCAGGATCATCGACCACATCCGCAAGAAAAGCAAATCGCTCAAGTATGCGCCGGAACCCAATCCTTTCCCGCAGCCACAAGAACATGTGGAGAACAAGGAGCGGGCGGAGATGATCGCACGGCATCTGGAGAAGCTCAAGCCCAAATATAAAGAGATCCTCTACCTGTATTATTACAAGGAACTGTCCCGGGACGAAGTGGCAAAAAAACTGGGAATTTCGCCTCGGCGGGTCAGTGAACGTGTGAATTATGCCCAGAAATTACTCAAGAAGATGATGAGGAAATGATATTTTCCTCAATTTTTTGGATACCTCGACTAAACTTATGAAACCACAAGTGAGGCAAGGGTAATGACTGAATGCAAGTTTGAAGACCTGATCGATGAGTACTTGCTGAACACAATCAGCGAGGAAAAGAGAAACCAGTTCGAAGAACACTACTTCAACTGCCCTGCCTGTTTCCAGAAAATGGCGGCACGGGACGACATGATCACCGCCATCAAGTGGAAAGGCCACGAGATATTCTCAGACCTCATGGAGGAAGAGCAGATCCGGAAAGTGGCCGTGTGGGACCGCCTTTTCGGTTTCATGGCCCCCAGGCAGTGGGCCCTGGCGGCCGTGAGTGCCGCCCTGGTCCTGGTGGTCACCTTCGGCGTGATCCCCGCACTCAGAACGCAGTCGCCGCAGTTCACCCTCGATGACCACCAGACCCGAGGCCAATCCATCACCTTGATCTC
>JBGUED010000400.1:0-2979 GCA_041821525.1 Candidatus Aminicenantaceae bacterium
AAAAGGAGTTCCGCAGCCGGATCCAGGAAGACATCCGTCCCTGGGGAAAATTTCGCGCCTTTCCCCATGATCAGGCCGGAAGCCTGAAGATCATCACTGTATCGCCGGGAGGTTTCCTGTCCCTACAGTATCATATCCGGCGCAGCGAGTTCTGGGTCGTACTGGACTGCGGTCTCGAGGTCACTGTGGGCGAACGGACCTGGAACCCCCGACCCGACGAAGAAATCTTTATCCCGGCCAAAGCACCTCACCGCATGCGCAACATGGGCGACAAACCAGCCCGCATCATGGAAATCTGGCTGGGCGATTCCACTGAAGAGGACATCGTCCGGATTGAAGACGTGTACGGCCGTTCCTGATCAAGCCGAAGGATACTCCCCCCCCATCAGCAGGGCGGTGGGATGTTTGACGAGGACACTCTCCAGGATATGTTCCTCGATCTCCTGGGCCGTCTTCAGGGTCAGGGCTCTGTGGACGATCTTTCTGGCAGTCCCATATTCGATCGAACGCAGGACCCGTTTGATCCGGGGGATGGAGATGGGATTCATGCTGAAGTTTTTCAAGCCCAGGCCCAACAGCACGATGGCGGAGAGGGGGTCGGCCGCCATTTCCCCGCAGACCGTGACCTCCTTGCCCGCCTTCCTGGCCGAATCTATGATGAACTTGAGAAGCCTCAGGACCGACGGGTGCAGCGGCTTGAACAGATAGGAGACGAGTTCGTTGGAACGATCCACGGCCAGATAGTACTGGATCAGGTCGTTGGTGCCGATGCTGAGGTAATCCACCTCCCGGACAATCTTGTCCGTGATGGCGGCAGCGGCCGGCACTTCGATCATTACTCCCAAGGGGATGTTCTCATCGAATGCGATCCCTTCCTGCCTGAGCTGATCCTGGACCTCGCGGAGCAGGATCTTCACCTCCAGCACTTCCTCCAGTTCGGTGATCATGGGGATGAGGATGCTGACATTCTTGGTGACGCTGGCACGCAGGATGGCCCTGAGCTGGATCCTGAAGATCTTACGTTCACAGAGGGAAAACCGAATGGCACGCAGCCCCAGGGCCGGGTTGGGCTCCTTCTCGATCTGCAGCTGAGGCAGGGTCTTCTCTCCCCCGATGTCGATGGTACGGATGTAAACGGGCAGGGGGGCCGCCTGCTGGGCGAGCTGAGAATAGATCCGGAAATGATCCTCCTCCCCAGGAAGCTCGGCACTCTGGAAATAGATGAATTCCGAGCGGAAGAGACCGATTCCCTCTGCTCCCATGGATTGCGCGACCTTGACCTCCTCCGGCAACTCGATGTTGGCCAGCGGAGTGAAGCGGACGCCATCCAGCGTCCGGGCCTCCAGAGTGGCGGTCTTCTGCAATTCCCGGCGGTAATCATCATATTTTTTCTTCTTGCCGATGAACTCCCGCCGTAGGGCCAGCGGAGGGTTGATGATCACCTCCCCGTCTATTCCGTCCACGATCAGAGTATCCCCGTCTTTCACATTGTGGGTGATGTCCCGCAGGCCCATCACTGCGGGGATATTCAAAGAACGCGCCAGGATGGCGGTGTGCGAGGTGGTCCCTCCCACATCCAGGGCCACTGCCAGCACGTTTCCCCGGCTCAACCGGGAGGCGGCTTCGGAGGGCAGCAGGTCGTGCGCCACCAGAACGCTGTCCTTCCCGTCCTCTCTCTTGGGAACTTCGGTCGGTTGCAGGTTCAGGTACACCTTGGACAACACATCCGTCACATCATACTTGCGCTGGTTGAGGTAGTCGTCGGATATGGAGGCGAAGAGCGTCATGTAATGGTTGTGCACCTGGGTGATGGCCCATTCTGACCGGAATAGATCTTTCTCGATCTTCGTTCTCAAACCGAGGTTCAGAGACTTGTCCGCCAGGATCAATAGGTGTGATTCGAAGATGAAGGAATGGTCCTCGCCCAGTTCTTTCCCAATCTTCTCCTTGATCTGGACGAGCTGTTTCCGTGTCCGCTTGAGCGCCGTTTCCAGCCTTTCAAGCTCCTCGGACGCCTGATCGTCCCGGATGGTCTCTTTCCGTGCGGAAAAAACGACATTTTCGGTGAGACGCACCTCACCGATCGCAATCCCGGGCGAAACGCCGGTTCCTCTCAGCCGATAGTAATCCATGGTCCTCTATTCTTCTTCCTGAAAGCGTTCCTCGATCAAATCGACCAGGGCCTCCATGGCCAGGCCCTCGTCCCGGCCCGAAATTCTGAGCGTGATCTGGGATCCCTGAGTCGCGGCCAGGGTCAGAATCCCCAGGATGCTCTTTCCGTCGATCTCACTGCCGTCTTTTTCGATCTTTACGGAAGATACGAACCGGTTTGCCAGGTTGACCAGCATGACGGCCGCCCTGGCATGCAGCCCCAGTTTGTTTTTTATGGTTACGGTTTTGGCTATCATGGGTACTCGGAATACTCAGCTGCGCGCCTTGAGGAGAGCACTGGCAAGATGGATGTTATTTTGTCCCTGTTCCACCACCTTCTTGGCCACCTCTTTCAGATTATAGCTGCGCTGCAGGGATACAAATTTGATGAGCATCGGCAGGTTGACTCCTGTGATGATCTCCACCTGACCGTCCTTCAGAAAGGTAAGACTCAGGTTGGACGGAGTGCCCCCGAACATGTCGGTGAAGATCAGCACACCGTTTTTCTGGTCCACTCTTTTCAGTGACTGGTTGATTTTGAGCTTCGACTCCTCGACATCGTCGTACCATCCAATAGAAATGGCCTCTATGTTGACCGCTTCGCCCAGGATGATGTTCAGTGCGTTCAGGAGTTCCTCGCCCAGCTTTCCGTGGGAAACAATAATGCCACCGATCATCTCATCACTCCCAGGGACCATCGGTCCCTCTATGTGTGGGGCTGTTCGCCCTAACTTTACCTAAATCTTTCTCCATAATCAACCCGTCCGACCCGCCCCCACTATTATACCCGCCCTACCATCAGCTTGTGGCCACGAGTACTTTGCTCCC
>JBGUED010000401.1:0-2972 GCA_041821525.1 Candidatus Aminicenantaceae bacterium
GGATCATGCCGATGTGGTAAAGGCGCTCCGCGCAGAGCTCAAGCCGCTGTCTTTCGTGACCGGGAAGGTCGCGACCATCAAGAACATCACCAAGCATTATCCCGACGGCGTCGGTTTCAACGTCATAGGGACCATACCCGGCAGTGATCCCGTGCTCAAGGATGAGGTGATCATTGTCGGCGGCCACCTCGATTTCATGGGCAAGTGCCCGGAATTCATGGCGGGCGCCAACGACAATGCCGCTGCAGTGGCTGTGATGCTGGGCGTGGCCGAAGCCATGATGACTTCTCCCTATAAGCCCAAACGTTCCGTGCAGTTCAACTTTTTCGGGGCCGAAGAACAGGGAGTGGCGGGATCGGACTACTATGTCGAACATCCCATTTTCCCCCTCGATAAGACCGTGGCCATGCTCAACATGGACGGAGTGGGAACAGGGAACATGCTCCGTGCCGGATCGGGAGAGAACTATCCCAAGCTGTTCGCGTTCATCGACCACGCCAATCAGAAGTACGTCCACAGAAACGTTCGGGCTTCCAGCAATTCGAACCTTGCCCGGCCGCGGCAGGATGCGGCCCATTTCCTGTGGAAGGGCGTGCCCACGATCTCCTTCGGCGCCGGCGGGGTCCGGATCCCCTACCCGACCTATCACAATACCCGGGACGTTCCGGCCCTGATCACGCCGGAGATCATGGAATCACTGGCTCAGATCCTGTTCGCTGCAATCACTGACATGGCAGACGAGGAAACCCTGGACCTCAGATAAAGTCGGCTGGGAGCAGGCGCAGTCTCTATTCTTTGGGCGTGAAATAGGTCTTAAAGACGCCCTCGCCTTCTTCCTTTGTCCAGGCTGTAAAACCCAGATTGCCGGCTTTCTCGATCAAGGGTGCCGGGAGGAACGGGGTGATCAACTCGTAGATGTCGCCGGGCTTGAGGTCGCGGCACTCGCTGAGCACACGCTGTACCGGGTGCTCGCCTGCCTCCAGCATGCTGCGGGCATCCAACTGTTTCACGATCCTATCTTCTGAGAACCAGGCTGGTGTCTCCGCTGAAACCGCATCGGTAGCCAGGTCAGATGCAAACTCCTCCTGAATCCCTGCCTCTGCCCTCAATCGGTTGATCATCTCAGTAAGGGATACCTTCGCCATGGCAGCCGCCTGAGACAGGGAAGCTACCCTGGCAATGGTCTTACGGAGGATGGGGTTGCGGAGCTGCTTGAACTGGGGTGCCATCTCCGTGAGCACTGGTTCAAGCTGCGGGAAGCGATCCAACAGTGCCCCGATCTTGGTCTGCGGCATTATCTCAAAATCCGTGCTTGTGTTATCCATTTTAGCTGCCTTTGGTTGCATACTGGAGGAGTCTCTGTTCGCCCTCGAGCTTCCGCTTCTCGGTCAGGTCCTGGCTGACTTCCAGCGTCCCCAGGTACTCTCCCGCTTCGCCGCGCAGGGCAAAATATTCGATGTGGACGAACCTGTCGTTCAGAGTGATCCAGAAAGCGGCATGCTCTGCCTGGCCGGATTTAAAATCATCGAGGATTTTCTCGACCACATGAGCGCTGGAAGGGGGATGGCACTGCTGCACCTTGCGGCCCAATATGGCCCGGCTGCGGGCGAAGATCCGCTCTTTTCCCTGGGTGAAATATCGCACCCTGTCGTCCTTGTCCACAAAGGTCATATCAAAGGGGATGGAGTTCAGCACGGCCAGCAGCTCGGGAACCTGGAAGCTTCCGCTGGGGAGCTGGATCTTGCCGGTCTCATCGCTCACGCTTTTTTCGAGCTCTATTCCTTCAGGCCTCCAGGACACCTTGGGATCATAGAGACAAAAACCATATTCGATGCTCTGTTTGAAGATCTCATACCACTCTTCTTCCTTGAGCGTGTCCAGGCACATGGGGAGGAGGATCTCTTCCTCCTTGCTGATCATGTCATCCACGGCCTTGGAGGCAGGATTGAGGACAAGGTCGATGACTGTTTTTGCTTCCTCTACGGAGATCCCATCGGTGGCCTTAAGGGCCTCGATAGCGCCCTTCAAGAACTCCCGGGTCTCGTCGTGTTTGCCCCACATCACCATGGGAGGGCCCGTGACACCGTGTTTTTCCAGAAAAGGAAACAGGAGGTTTTCCTTGCGCAGATAGTGCTTCTCTACATCCATTAGGGCATTGAAGTGCCGGTGGATGTCATCGATGAGCGCCTTCAGCACATCATCACTCCCGGCCTGCCTGACCTCTTCATACAACCGTTCCAGATCCTGGATTTCCTTTCTCAGGGCCCGGTTTTCCTCCTTGAAGGTGTGGACCGGATGCCCGGGGAGTGCTGTCTTGGCCTCGCTGTGGTCCAGAATCCCACCCAGAGCCTGGGTGTGGATGTCGCAGAGCTTGAGGACCTCTTCCTGAGGCAGCCCCTCAGAGATCAACTCCTGCTCGACCTCCACCACATCGTTATAGGGCACCTTTCCCATCAGGTTTACCAGCTGCTTCTTTACGGACTCGGGGGCGGTGCCCTCATGGAGCTGCAGTATCATATGCTTCAAGAGCTCTTTGCGCTTCTGGGCATTGTTTATCAATTCACTCATTTATTCCTCCTAAATTGACGTTCATGATGCCATTTTAGTAGCTTATACGATCGAAAACATTGACTTAGGTCAAAACATCCACAGCTTGGCTCCAGGCATTCCTTACCTAACCAGCAGCGGTGTGGTAATATGTTCGGGACCAAAGGAGATGGCCATGGACTTCCAGGACAACGTCGTGATGATCACAGGGGCGGCCTCGGGCATGGGCGCAGCCACCGCCCGGGAATTTGCCGCAGACGGAGCTACGGTCGTCATCGTGGACCGCAATCGAGAGCTGGCAGAGAAGGTGGCTGCCGAGATCGAAGCCCCCTCCCCGATCGTGGGAGATGTCAGCGACTCGGCATTCTGCAATGGGGCCGTGGAACAGACAATGGAACGCCAAGGCCGGCTGGATGTCCTGGTCA
>JBGUED010000402.1:0-2966 GCA_041821525.1 Candidatus Aminicenantaceae bacterium
CTCCAGGAGGATCAGGGCGGAGATTGAACGCCAGCCGGGCCGCCGGCCCAATAGCAGGATGAGAATCACCGGTATTGCGGCGCCGATGGCGGTCACCCACATGACCCGGTTAAGGATGGTCAGGTCCTGCAGGAAATAGAACAGGAAGATGGAGAGCCCGGCCAGGATCGGATTCAGCAACCAAGGGGCCTTGAGCAGCAGCCCGATCAGCATCAGGGCCGGAAATCCCGGGGGGTATTGGGCATACCAGCGGCCGTTGTTGACAATATGGGGAAAGTCGAAGGAGCCGGCGGGGCCGGGCGAAGGCGTATAAAAACGGCCGGAAAGGAAGATTTTTGCCTGGAAGTTGTAGGCGATCTCGTCATTGAGGTGGGGCGTATGATCCAGGATAAAATAGGAAAACAAAGAGCAAAAAAGTAATACGAACAGGGCACTCAGAAAAACGACAGGGGGGATCTTTTCTGTGTTACTCATCCGGTCATCATGCCTAAAAGTTCACTTGGAGATCCGATTTGCGCTTCCATAATCTTAAAGTAGGCCTTACAAAGCAATCGCCTCTGCTGGTGAATCAAGAGGTGATATTTGTCCTGCCATATCCCCCTTAAGGGTGATACCCGATGAGGATCAGGGGATGTCGAGGATCTTGTGCAGTTGGGGGGAAAACCGGACATTGGTTTTCCCGGATCGCAGGACCTGCCGGAGCAGATCCAGGCCCTTCTCGATGGACCAGCCCTGGTTGGATTCCGGCTGCAGGATCAGGGGTGTCTCGGCCGGAATACGGCGGCACAGGCGGAGGCAGACATCCGCCGTCAATTCCTCCGACACCACGAGCTTCAACTCCCTGGCGGCTTCACCCAACTCGGGGTGCAGGGCGTATTCCGGCGGCTTGGGAGAAGCCGTGAACCAGTCCACTGGATAGACCGGAGGCCGAGTGGCATTGGTCTCGACCTGGATCTTGAATGAGGCCTCCTTTAATGCCTGCAACAGCGCTCCTATGTCCTGCAGAAGGGGTTCTCCTCCGGTTAAACAGACCCATTCGCAGGGAAAATCCCGGCGCAGGTCCCAGGCACGGTCGACGACCTGTTCGACGGTCTGATCTTCTCCTTTTTCCCACGCATTGCGGGTGTCGCAGAAATCGCAGCGCAGGTTACAGCCCGTGAGCCTTATGAACAGCGTAGGCTCACCCTGCCGCAGTCCTTCCCCCTGCAGGGAGGAGAAAATCTCATGAATCTTCAGAATAGGTGGCTGAGGCATCTTCCGATTCCCAGACTGTAATACTCTGGACAGGAAACAGGGGCTTGAGTTCGAGATACATCTGGCGGGCGAGGTTTTCCGCCGTGGGATTGAAGTCATAGATCTCGTTGAGCATGGTGTGATCCGGAAGGATCGTGGTCAGGGCCTTTTTGATCTCCGCAAAATCGATCCCGATACCGGTTTTGTCCAGTTTTGTGACCAGGACCCGGACCTCCACATGGAAGGTGTGGCCGTGGACTTTCTCACATTTTCCCTTGTATTCCCTGAGGTAATGGGCGGCGTGGAACCTGTCCCGGACCTTGAGTATCCAACTCATATTCGGCCCTCCTTTTTCAATCTCGTGATCAGGTGGTCTTCTTCCCCTGCCTCCTGCCACGCCCTTTGCCGCATGAGACAGGCCGAGCATTTGGAACAGGGAATCTCCTTGCCGGCATAGCAGGAGACGGAGTGGGAGTAGTCCGCGCCCAGGGCCAGGCCGGCCTTGATGATCTCGGACTTCGTTTTGCCGATGAACGGAGCGTGAAGAGTGAACCGGCTCGATTCAAAGGCGGCTCGCGATCCGGTGTTGATCGCCTCTTCCATGGCAGAGACAAAGGCCTGACGTGCGTCCGGGTAGTTGGGGGAATCGATGATGTTGAATCCGCAGACGATGTCCCTTGTCTCGATCACCTCGGCCCAGGCCGCTCCCAGGGACAGGAAGATGCCGTTCCGGAACGGGACATAGGTGAGGGGGAGACCGTCTCCGATCTCTTCGATGGTGGTGTGTTCCGGGAGCCGGATGCCCGCGTCCGTCAGGGCGGACCCCCCGATCTGAGTCAGGTCCACGGTCAGGACCTTCTGGGGGATCCCGAGCCTGCCCGGCAGCTCGGAGGCAGCCCGGACCTCGATCCTGTGCCGCTGTCCATAGTCGAAAGTCAGGAGAGAGATCTGGTCGAACCGATCCCGGGCCCAGTACAGGGATGTGGTGGAATCGATCCCTCCGGAATACAGGATGAGCGCAGATTTCATGGTACGACAGGTACGATGATAGACGAAGCCCTGATCTTTTTCAAGCTGGGAGCGGCGGGCGGCGGGCGCTTTACTTGCCCGGGTCTTTTTGCCATACTATAGCTTCGAAAATCCAATAAACAAGGCATCGAGATCGTCGTGGACAGAGAAGATCAGGCAACTGAAAAAAGCGCAGGGACGCTGTCCGGGGCTCCTGGAAATCCCCTGGAGGAACTCCTGACATCCGCCCGGATCCACAGAGAAGGAGTGACCGTCCGCGACGACCTGTATGACGAGGCTCAGCTCCTGGATGCTGTCCGCCTGAGCCGAAGGGGAGGCCGCAGGTTCCGCCTCGTTGATTCCGGTCGCTTGGACCGCTTGCGGCTGGAATGGCTGTTGGAGGCGGGAGCCGACTTCTACACCACCGATGAGTTCCGGACCGACCTGGAGGAGCTGGAAGGGCTGCTGCAGGCCGCCGGCAAGGGCCGTTCCATCCTGGCGTATTTCGTTCATGCGCCTTTCCCGCAGGAAGAAGGAAGTGTGGAGCCGGCGCCGCAGCTCCTGTCCCGGCTGGGGCGGACGGGGGGGTATCTCCATGTCTCTGATCGGGAGAATGCGCGCGATCCGGACATGCTCCTGCGGCTGGCCGAGGAATGCGAGTCCGGGGGAAGCCACCTGGTCTACTATCACCACAGCCCCTTCGGTCCAGAGTTGCTAGAGCTGAT
>JBGUED010000403.1:0-2966 GCA_041821525.1 Candidatus Aminicenantaceae bacterium
CCTCCGGTGGGCAAATCGGCAGAAACAACTGGATCAGGCCATCGCCGGCATCCTGACCGAGGAACAGAAACAGGAATACGCACGGATCAAGCAGGAGCGCCGGCAACAGATCCTCGATCTGCTGGATCGATAGAAACACCACGATAGATTAGTTTTTTCCTCTCTACTCAGAATCTCTTTAAAACTAAGGAAGCACCGGTCTGTGGATCATATCGGATTCCAAATCCGGGAATGAATGCATTTGAGAAACAGTCTAACCTGGTGAAATACAGAGAACTTAAACTTTCTAAGGAGAATGAAAATGAAAAAATCAACTCTGGCGTGGTTAATGGTTGCCGGACTGCTGACATTCACGGGCATGGTACTGGCATCCTCGCAGATGGGACAGGAGGGCCGCGGCTTCAGACAATCCCGGCCCGGTATGGGTCAAGTTCAGAGGAGAGGCCTCAGACGGGCCCGCTCGGGTGGGATACTAATGGCCCTTGAAGCGAGACAGGAGGAGCTGAATATAACGGATGAACAGCTCGATAAAATCAAGGAACTGAGCCTCAAGCTGGAAGAGAAGAGAGTGGAACAACAAAACTCCCTGAATACGCAGCGGCTGGAGCAGAGGAAACTCATGATGGACAGGGAAAACCTGGACTACGACCGACTCAAGGATTTGCTGCTGAAGAACTCGGAGAGCAAGGTGGATCTGATGATCGACAGCATGCGGCTGCGGGACCAGATCGATACCGTGTTAACACCGGAACAGAAGGACGCCTTGAAAGATATGGGCCGAGATCGAATGGATCAAAGACGCAGTTTCACGCGAAGTCGGGATCCGAGGCGTGACTCCCGGCCGCGGCGCTCCCGCCGGGCTCCGGAAGACATCCAGGAATGAAACCCAGGGCATCCATGTATAGGTCAGGCCTTCTGACCAGGCCGGCAGCAGGAGCTTTCCTGGCCCTGCTGCTGGTCTTTACCCAAACCGGTTGTGGAGACTACAAGATGGACAGCCTCTGGCTTACAGAACCGATCACGATCGACGGCGATTCTTCAGACTGGCGAGGGGCCCTATATTACCTGAAGGACGATAAGGCCTCAGTCGGAATCAGGAATGACCGCGAGAATCTCTACGTGTGTCTCATCACCCAGGATCCCACCTTAAGTCGCCAAGCTTTGAACCTGGGGCTGATCCTGTGGATCGACCCTGCGGGCGGGAAGGAAAAATTGTTCGGCATCAATTACCCCATCGGTGCCAGAGAAAACTTCAGGTTGGGACCCGGCCGCGATCCCGAAGGGCTCGACCCAGAGCAGATGCAGGAGGAACTGCGCAACACCTCACTGGAGTCCCTGCATGAGCTCAGATTCCTTGATGCGGAAGGCCAGGAGCTGGACCGGCTGGAGCTCGAACAGCTCGAGGGCATGGAGATCGCAGTCGAAACATCGCGAGGAATATTCGTCTATGAACTCAGGATCCCTCTCATCTCAGACCAACGCCTTCCGTTCGTACTCGCTGTCCAGGCCGGCCAGACGATCGGAATAGGACTGGAAATACCGAAGGTCGACAGGGAAGAGATGCGGCAGTCCATGGGGGGTGGCAACGGAGAAGGCCCACCTGGCGGCGGCACCGGAGGGCGATCCGGAGGCGGGATGGGCGGCATGGGAGGCCGGGGCGGCGGAGGTAAGGGCGGCCGGCCCGGCGGGGGCAGGGAAAATTTCGATCAAGACCTACTCAAAGGAAAAAAAATATGGTCCAAGATTCATCTGGCGATCGATTCACCCTCATACCCTTCTTTATATTCACTTCACCCTCCCCCCATTACACTTTCTCAGGAAACGGGGCGGCATTAGTCGCCCCGTCTTCCTCTCCAATAGCCTCAACAAATCAATAACACTTCACGCACCGATACCGCAATCCATCTGTGACAAGGAGTCAAAATGACAAAACGTTTTCTACTACTGATGATTTTCATATTCCTGTTCTCGACCCAGGCACTGCACGCTCAGACCGGACAGCTCAACGGCCGCCTCACCGGGCGGATCACATTGGAGGACGGCACGCCCCTGCCGGGGGTGGCAGTCTCCATCGCCCACACTCTATATCGAACGACGACCGATGCTTTGGGCACATACTTGTTCGATAGGGTAACGCAGGGGATGATCACCCTAGTAGCTTCCCTGGACGGCTTCGAAGAGCAGACCAGGACCGTCCTGGTCCAGGCAGACAAGATCGTGGTGGTCAACTTTAAGCTCGAAGCCGCCCTGGAGTCGTACGAGGCCACTGTCACTGCCGAGCTGCCGCTGATGAGTACTTCAGATGACAAAGTCAGCGAGGTGATCATAACTCCCAGCCAGATCGAGACGCTCCCCAGTCTGGGAGAAAAAGACATATTCCGGGCCCTGCAGCTCCTGCCCGGCATCAGCGGCAGCCAAGAATCTTCTTCCGGCCTCTATGTCAGAGGAGGGACTCCTGACCAGAACCTCATCATGTACGACGGCTTCACCGTCTACCACGTAGACCACCTGTTCGGGTATTTCAGCGCCTTCAACATGGAAGCCGTGCAGGAAGTCCGCCTCAGCAAGGGTGGGTACGAGTCGATGTACGGTGGGCGCCTCTCCAGCATCATGGAGCTGACCGGGAAGCCCGGCAGCGGCCAAGGGATCCACGGCAGCGGCGGCCTGAGCCTGCTCTCCCTCAACGGACTCGTTGAGGTCCCCCTCTGGGATAAGGGGTCGTTCGTGCTGGCCGGCCGGCGCTCCTTTCAGACTCCCCTCTATGACAGCATCCTGGGCCTGGTGACCGATAATACCACGGCCCAGGGCAACTTCAAGGGGAGAGGAGGCGCAGGCGGGGGCAGGGGAGGGATGATGGGGGAAACGCGTCCCGAGTCCTATTTTTATGACATCAACTCGAAGCTGACCTTCCGCCCCAGCAGCAAGGACCTGACATTCATCAGTTTCTACAACGGCCTGGACAATAT
>JBGUED010000404.1:0-2956 GCA_041821525.1 Candidatus Aminicenantaceae bacterium
GCCGAAGTCGAGTTCGAGCGGGCCCTCGAGTTGGGGCCGCGGCTCTTCGAGGCCCACTACCTCTACGCCCGGCATACCTTCGCGGCGGGAGAACTCGAGAGGTCGGCCCAGCCCAGGTCATCCACCAGGATGAAGACAAAATTGGGCTGAGCGGGCCGTGGATTACACCCTGCGGATCCTCCAACTGCGGCCACGAACAGGAAGGCCAGGAACATGACCTGGCAGCATGTTTTGCTTTTAAGCGTCATTCTCAACTCCTCGCTCAGACCGGTCGGATCACTCGGGCAGGTGCCATCCCTCACGGTAAGGATGGTGGATGAAGGCATCTGCCTCAGGCGTGTTTGGAAAACACATGTTCTCCTCATCCCACTGGAGCTTGGACCTGGTCCGGAGGGCCACGTTCCCTAAAAGAACCGTCTCCGTCAGGGGGCCGGCATAGTCAAAATTGGATGCTGCCACCTCACCCCCCTTGCAGGCTCGGATCCACTCCGCATGATGACCGATGGATCGCGCCAGAGTTTTGGGCGGCCGGGTGTAGGCCTGCATCCGCTCCTCAGGCAGGATCCGAAATCCATTGGCTCCGTGAGAGCCGCACAGGATCTTGCCCTTGGTCCCGACATAGAGAGCACCGCCGTAGGTATCGCCCATCTTACGGTCTTCGGAAAGTTCCTCCGGGCGCGGCGGCATGAGCCCCCCGTCATACCAAGTCAAGGTCAAGGCGGGAAATCCCTCGCGGGCCGGGAATGTGTAGGTGACGATGCTGGCCCTGGGATAGGTCTCCGTGTTTTGGGGCTTGTCCCAGGTCATTTTATCCGGCACGAATTCGGAAAAGCTGGCCTCGACACTAGTGGGGGCTCCCAGCTTGAGAGCCCAGACGATGTGGTCGAAGATGTGGCATCCCATATCCCCCAGCCCGCCGGTTCCGAAGTCCCACCACCCGCGCCACTTCTGCGGGGCGTAGGCAGGATGGTAGGAGCGGTGGGGAGCCGGCCCAAGCCAGAGGTCCCAGTTCAAAGTGTGGGGCACGGGGGGTGTCTCCCCGGGCCTGCCGATCCCCTGAGGCCAGACCGGATGCGGGGTCCAGGCATGGACTTCAGACACATCCCCGATGGCCCCATCCCAGATCCACTCACACAGGAGCCGTATGCTTTCCATGGCATGCCCCTGATTCCCCATCTGAGTGGCAACGCCCGCCTCCCGGGCAGACCTGGTCAGGTACCTTGCCTCGTAGAGCGTGTGGGACAGGGGTTTTTCGCAATATACATGTTTGCCGAGCTGGATGGCTGCCATAGCCGCGACCGCATGTACATGGTCGGGAGTGGCCACCACCACGGCCTCGATGTCCTTTTGTTTATCCAGCATAACCCGGAAATCATCATAACGTTTTGCCGAGGGGAATTTCTTGACGGTTCGGGCCGCCCGCTCCCAGTCCACGTCGCACAGGGCCACGATATTCTCGCTCTCCATTTGAGAGAGGTCGCCTCCCCCCTGCCCTCCCACTCCAATGCCAGCGATATTCAGCTTCTCATTGGGCGAAATGTATCCCTTCCCGCCCAAAACAAAACGGGGTACGATCAGTGCCGAAGTAAGCGCCGCTGCCGACTTTCCGAGAAATCCCCTCCGATCCATCGTGTTCATGCTCTGTCCCTCCCTGCGCAGCATTGGCGCTCATGCTTCGTGATCTGTCAAATCCATTTCGATTATACACATTTCCGATCTTCCTGTCCCCAAGATTGACGCGGCCCAAAGGCTTTGTTATAAAAACACAGGACAGGCCTCGAAAAGGCAAGCCAAGCAATGTACAAACAGATTCGGATCACTGTAGTCCTGACGGTCATTCTCCTGAGCGGCGCCCTGTACGGGGCCACAAAATCGATTCGCTCTCCTGCTCAAGCGACCGTGCCGCATGATCCGCAGCGAGCCATTCCGATCGCCGTGCAGCGCCTGATCGGCCCCATAATCCTGGATGGCGCGAGCGATGAACCGGCCTGGCAGGCCACCACTCCCTTTGTGATGGTGCAGCACGCCCCCAATTTCCTGAGTCCTCCCTCCGATAGGACAGAGGTCCTGGTCGGTTTCGATGAAGAGTCTCTCTACGTTGCCGCTCGCCTCTTTGACAGCGAACCGGAAAAGATCCAGGCGTCTACTAAAAAAAGAGACACCATGAGCCCCAGCAACGACTGGTTCGGCATTATCTTTGACACCTTCAATGACAAGGAGAATGCGCTGGGCTTTTTTACGACTCCGGCCGGACTGCGCTGGGACGGCTCGGTCTACAATGATGGCCAGCCAACCAATCCGGTCACGCAGGAACCTCCCATCAACCTGAGCTGGAACACATTCTGGGACGTGGAGATCGCCCGCGACGACCGGGGATGGTTCGTGGAGATGCGCATCCCTCTATCGAGCCTCCGGTTCCAGGATATGGGAGGTGAGGTCGTGATGGGGATGATCGCCTGGAGGTTCATCCCGCGCCGCAACGAGATGTCCATCTTCCCCGCCATCCCACCGGATTGGGGCGACTGGAGTACCTGGAAACCCTCCCAGGCCCAGGAGATCGTGCTCAAGGGAATCGAGAGCCAAAGGCCTCTGTATATCACCCCCTATGTCCTGGGCGGCTACGGCATCAGCAACGAGCTGAATGACGATGAGACCGAGTACATTCGGGAGGAAGATCCCGTGAGCGAGATCGGGCTGGATATAAAATACGGGTTGACCTCCAACCTAACGCTGGACCTCACGCTGAACACGGATTTTGCCCAGGTGGAGGCAGACGACCAGCAGGTCAACTTGACTCGCTTCTCCCTCTTTTTCCCTGAAAAGCGGCTCTTCTTCCAGGAACGGTCCAGTACCTTTGAGTTCAACTTCGGGGGCCCGAACCGCCTGTTCTACAGCCGTCGCATCGGGCTCTACGAAGGCGACATCATCCCCATCTATGGCGGCGTCCGCCTTGTCG
>JBGUED010000405.1:0-2954 GCA_041821525.1 Candidatus Aminicenantaceae bacterium
GGAGGCGCAGGATTCGATTACATAAGTCATGCCCTGGTTGCAGAAGAACTGGGTCGGGTCGACTCATCCATACGCGGGGCGTATTCGGTTCAGGTCTCCCTCGTCGGGCTTCCCATCTTGAAATACGGAACCGAGGAACAAAAACGCAAGTACCTCCCCAAACTCACCGGAGGAGAATGGATCGGCTGTTTCGGCCTCACGGAGCCGGAAGCCGGGAGCGACCCTTCCGGCATGCTGACCTCCGCCAAGGACAATGGAGATCATTATGTTCTGAATGGCCAGAAGACATGGATCACCAATGCCGGAATCGCGGATCTGGCCATCGTCTACGCCAAAACGGACATGGAGAAAGGGGCCAAGGGTATAACGGCATTTTTTGTCGAGCGGGAATCGGAGGGTTATTCCACAAGCGACCTCCATGACAAGCTGGGGCTCCGTGCGTCCAACACGGGAGAGATCTTTCTCGAGGACTGCCGGGTCCCCAAAGAAAACATCCTGGGAGAGGTGAATAAGGGATTCAAGATCGCCCTCGGCACCTTGGATTTCGGCCGCTATACCGTCGCAGCCGGGTGCGTCGGCCTGGCCCAGGGATGCCTAGACGTCTGCAAAGAACATGCCAAGAACAGGAACCAGTTTGGGAAGCCCATAGCCAGTTTTCAGCTTGTTCAGCAGATGATCGCAGACATGGTGGTCGATAGTGAGGCGGGTCGTCTCCTTGTGTACCGCGTCGGCGACATGAAAAACAAAGGACTGCCCAATACCCGGGAGACATCGATCGCCAAGTATTTTTGCAGCGAGATGGCCAACCGTGTCGCCTATAAGGCCATTCAGATCCACGGCGGATACGGCTTTTCCGGAGAATATGACGTCGAGCGTTTTTACCGGGATGCCAGGATCAATACCCTTTACGAAGGGACCTCCCAGATCCAGCAGCTCATCATCGGGGCCTATGAACTCGGGATCCGGGCGTTCGTTTAAATGATAAGGAGAGCTTGGGATCATGTATAAAACACTGATTTACGAAAAGGAAGGGAGCATCGGCCTGCTGACCCTGAACCGCCCCGAAAAAATGAACGCCCTCTCCACAGAATTGACAGATGAGCTCGCTCAGCTTCTGGGGCAGATGGAAGACGATGAAGTGCTCAGGGTTCTGATCTTGACAGGATCCGGAGAAAAAGCCTTTGTGGCCGGGGCCGACATCCAGGAGCTGGTTGACCGGGATGCAGGGCAAGGGAGAAGGATCACAAAAGACCGACAGGAAATATTCGCCAGAATCGAGAACCTTCAGGTCCCTGTCATTGCAGCCGTCAACGGATATGCTCTGGGAGGGGGGCTGGAGCTGGCACTTTCCTGCTCCATCAGGATCTGCTCAGAGAATGCCCAGTTCGGGGCTCCTGAGGTCAAGCTCGGCATCATTCCCGGTGATGGAGGAACGCAGCGGTTACCCCGCCTGATCGGAATGGGCATGGCCCTGGAGATGATACTCACAGGTGATTTCATCGATGCCCAAGAAGCCTTCCGCATCGGACTGGTGAATCGTGTCGTCCCCCAGGAAAAGCTCATGGATGAAGCCATGGGGCTGGCAAAAAAGATCTCGAAGAGGCCCCCTCTGGCGGTGAGGTTTGCCAAAGAGGCGGTTATCCGGAGTCAAGATAATTCCGGATCGGGTTATGTGCTCGAATCCTACCTGCATGCCCTCTCCTGCACGACCGAAGACAAACGAGAGGGAGTGGCCGCTTTCCTGGAAAAGAGGAAGCCCAATTTTAAGGGAAAATAACTATTTTTTATGAACTATTCAGGTTAACAAGGAGGAAATGATGGCACTGGACTGGCTCAAAAAGACCGAGGGGATCGTGGACCATTCGTTATGGAAAGGTGAACACTGGGGAACGGAAGCGCCCTGCACCATGTACGAAAAAAGGCCTATCCTCGATTCCACAGGGAAGCCGGTGGAAGGCCTTTTTTCGGCCTGGATCATCCTGAACAATCCTGCCCAATATAATTCTTATACAACAGAGATGGTGAAGGGGGTCACCGCAGCTTTCCAGAACGCATCCCTCGACCGGAGTGTGGTTGCGGTGGTGTTCACCGCTGTCGGGGATCGGGCCTTCTGCACGGGCGGCAACACCAAGGAATATGCGGAATACTATTCCGGAAAGCCGCACGAGTACGGTGAATACATGGACCTGTTCAACGGCATGGTGGATTCGATATTGATGTGCAAGAAGCCCACCGTATGCCGCGTCAACGGCATGAGGATCGCAGGGGGACAGGAGATCGGGATGGCCTGTGACATCACACTGGCCGCGGATACAGCCCTGTTCGGCCAGGCCGGCCCCCGGCACGGCTCCGCCCCGGACGGAGGCTCGACCGATTTCCTCCCCTGGTACCTGAGCATCGAGGACGCCATCTGGAACTGTGTGTCCTGTGAACTGTGGAGCGCCTACAAGATGAAGAGGCTGCGGCTGATCACCCAGGTCGTGCCGGTCATCAAAAAAGACGGGGAATTCATCCGCAATCCGGCCGTGGTCACTGACAGATATATTGAAGACGGAGAGATCGTCTACGGGGACACGGTAAAGGGGGAGGGGGGAAAAGAGGCCCGGGCATTTCTGAAGACGGCTGAGATCGACTTCGAGCTCCTGGATAAGGCTGTGCAGGACAAGATCTGGAAATTCACAAACCTCTTCCCCGGCTGTGTGATCAAGTCTTTGGACAGCATGCGGGCAAAGAAGAAATACTTCTGGGATCAGCAGAAAAACTACAACCGGCACTGGCTTTCCGTAAACATGATGACAGAGGCCTACCTGGGTTTTAACGCCTTCAATACCAAAAAGATAACCGGCGATGATGTGATCGATTTCATCAAATACAGGCAGCTGATAGCACAGGGCTCATCTGTAGATGAGGCCTTCATGGAAGCCGTACTGGCCCAGCCCAAGAGCGCCGAATAA
>JBGUED010000406.1:0-2951 GCA_041821525.1 Candidatus Aminicenantaceae bacterium
CCATCAGCTGAAGTAAAAGCCGCCCCTCAATCCAGCCGCAGGTCCAGCAGCGACAGCGGGTCCACGCGGCTGCCCCGGATGCGCACACTCCAGTGCAGATGCGGCCCGGTGACCCGGCCTGTGGCTCCCACCTCTCCGATCGGATCGCCCTTGCGGACGTAGGCGCCCTTCTCTATCAGCATCCTGGAAAGGTGGAGATAGATCGAGAAGAAACCCAGGCCGTGGTCGATGACGACCGTGTTCCCGGCATAGTACAGGCTGTGGTTCAGGACCACCCTTCCCGAATTGGAGGCCAGGACCGGCGTGCCTTGAGGAGAGGAGATGTCCACCCCGCTGTGCGGGGAGCGCGGCTGGTCGTTGAATACCCGCCTCCTGCCGAAATTGGGATTCACCCTGCCGCCAGTTGGAAGCACGAACGTACCCTCTCCCAACCAGTCGGGGCTGTAGCCGTCATAGATCGACCGCATGAGTTCCGCCTCGAGGCGGATCCGCTCCAGCGCCTCTGCCGGCGGTGTCACATACTTCTGGTCCACCCGAAGCTTCTCGACCGGAAAATCTTTGGGAATTACCTGGATCTCTTTCTGTATGGTGCCCAGCGTACCGTCCTCGAGCTGGGCGGTCACGACCAGTGTCTGGGCTCCGGGCTGAAGTCCCAGGTCAAGCCCCAGGAAAGCGAAATAATCACCGGTCGGCTCGTCCTTCCAGAGTGGGAATTTCATCCCGGAAAAGCGGAAGTGAGCGTGCCGGATCGCGGCCTGTCCTGAGAGTGTAACCTTGATAACCTCTCCCGGCTGCAGAAAACGGTAATCGAGTTGGACATCAAGAGGGGGTTGAGGCCGGTTCTGAACATCTTGAGGAAATGACTGGGACAGGCTCCAGATTAAACCTGTAAAACATATGACCTGGAACACACGGGTCATGAGCTGGATGGAGTGGGGCGCAGGATGCGGCCCGGGAGCTGGCCGGTATGCTCGGAGTTTTCGATCACCACCTGGCCGTTCACGATGACATGTTCGATGCCAACAGGATACTGATGCGGTTCCTTCCAGGTCG
This sequence comes from Candidatus Aminicenantaceae bacterium, assembly GCA_041821525.1. GTDB lineage: Bacteria > Acidobacteriota > Aminicenantia > Aminicenantales > Aminicenantaceae > JAUXEH01. The sequence goes on from JBGUED010000406.1 coordinate 1,054, forward strand.
CCCGATCGGCCACGCGCTCCTGGTCAAAGATCACGATGTCAGCGAGTTTGCCGTTCTGCAGGATGCCCCGCCCCGTGAATCCGAACTTTGCTGCAGGTACGGACGTCATTTTCTTTATCATCTCCGTCAGCGGCAGGATTTTTTCTTCCCGGATGTACTTGCCCAGCACACGCGGGAATGTCCCATAGGAACGCGGGTGGGGTTTTCCCTTGCCCAGCTCCCCATAGGGGGCCATGGCTGAGCCGTCACAGCCCACGCCGACCCTGGGATGAGCCAGGATGCGCTTCAGGTTATCCTCGTTCATCATGAAGATGATCTGGCTCATGCGGTTGTTCTCCTCGATCACCAGGTCGCGCATGAACTCGAAGGCGTCCTTTCCGGTCTCCTGCATGCCCTCCAACACGCTCTTGCCCTCGAAGTGTTGGTTCTTGTCGGTTGCCACCGAGGCGATGACCACCTTGTCCCAGGAGCCGAGCTTTTCCTCTCGTTCACTCACATAGGTCCTGAGGCGGCTCTCCAGGGTCGGATCTTTCAATCTTGCCAGGAACTCTTCAGTGGTGCCCTGCAGGGCCCAGAGCGGGAAATTGAAGCTGCTGAAACCGGTGGACCCGGCGATGTAGGGATAACGGTCGCAGAACACATCGATCCCCTCCTCCACCGCCTGGTCGATCCGGGCCAGGGCATCGTCGATCTTGTGCCAGTTCCGGGAATAGGCGATCTTGAAATGGGAGATCTGAAGGCCGGCGCCGGTCCGGCGAGCCACGCCGATGGCCTCATCCAGTGCCTCCAGCAGCTGGTCTCCCTCGTCCCTCATGTGGGTAGCGTAGAGGCCCCCGTATTCCACTGCCACGCGGCAGAGTTCCGCCACCTCGTCAGGTTGGGCAAAGCTGCCCGGGGCATACTCCAGCCCGGTGGACAGGCCCAGGGCCCCGCTCTCCATGCTCTCCTTCACCAGGGTTTTCATCCGCTCCAGCTCGTCGGGTTTGGGGGGGCGGTCGTTGAATCCCATGGCGGCACCGCGTATGGTCCCCTGCCCGACATAGGTGGCGTAATTGAGGGCCACGCCGGTCTCCTGCATCCGCGCTAAGAAGCCCTTGATGTCCCTCCAGGTCAATTCGATGTCATAGGCCTCCTTCAAAGCGGCCTGGCTTTCTTCAAAGATCTCATCCGCCACCGGAAAGGGGGAGGAGCCGCAGTTCCCGCTGATGACAGTGGTGATGCCCTGGCGGATGTGGCTCTCCGCCTTGGGATTGTACAGCAGGTTGACATCGGAATGGTCATGGGTGTCGATAAAGCCCGGACAGATGGTCAATCCCCGGGCATCCAGCACCTTCTTCCCCCAGGAGACCTGGATGTCTCCAACCTGGACGATGCTGTCTCCTACGATGCCGACATCGGCCATCCGGGGATCTCCTCCCGTGCCGTCGATCACTGTCCCGCCCGAGATCACGAGGTCGAATTCCTGCCTCTTGCGGCAGCCCTTGAGAAGGATCCCGCACCCACCCAGGCCCGCCAGGGCCGCAGCCCGGGACGAGTGCTTGAGAAAGTCCCTGCGTTTTATGGTCTTTGACATTCCGATCTCTCCCTGCAGTTTCGTAGCCAACTTATATATATATGAACAACACTAACTTGTCCACCGCCCGGCTTCTCCACCTCCCTTTCTATTCTATAGGAGCCATGGGATGCCCACCAGCTCGATGAATTCTGGTTTTATTGTTTGGCCCATGACATACCTCCAAGTTGAATATTATAGATAACTTTTCGGTGTGTCCACGATAACGGGGAAAGTCAATCCTTTCAAGGCGGGTGGTTGGGGTGGAGAGATGGCGGTGGTTAGGCGGGTCTTCTGCGAAGACACATACAGGCCAGCATAATTGGCCTCTTCTGTACGAACCCAT
>JBGUED010000407.1:0-2928 GCA_041821525.1 Candidatus Aminicenantaceae bacterium
GTTTGAGGGGAAACGGTCTTTTGACAAGCCGGAAATGGGCGGCCGCGTGCCCAGGACCCCTGCTCAGGCGCCGTCCCCGACCATCAAGGCTCCGGTACGGACCACCATGCGGAACCTGGACTGGAACCCGGACGTCAGATTAGGCAGGAGGGTCGGTGTGACCGACATCCGGTATGTCTCGCACGAAAACCGTGTCGAAAGCCGTCAGCTGGCATCCCGGACCGCACCCCGGTCCGCGCAGCGTGCCTTCAGCAGCCGTAGTGGCGGTTTTGCCAACAGTGGCGGCGGCGGGAGCTTCAGCAGCGGTAGTGGCGGGGGAAGTTCATCCGGCGGCAGCAGTAGTTCCGGTGGCGGATCTTCCGGTGGCTCCGGCCGCAGTGTCAGCTCGGGGACCGGATCCAGTTCCGGCCGCAGCAGTGGTAGCGGTAAAAAAAGCAGCGACAGCGACGGGGGAAGTTCATCCAGCGGCAGCAGCGGTGGCTCCAGGAGTTCATCTTCTGCGGGCTCCGGCAGCAGCGTCAGCTCGGGGACTGGGTCCAGTTCCGGATCCAGCAGCAGCTCCAGTTCATCAGGTTCATCCAGCTCTGGGCGCACGACCGAGAAGAAAATAAAATAGGCGGAAAAGATACCTCTATAGATCATGCCATCGTGTAAAGGAACTGAGGGGATCCTCAGTCCGAACCCAAGATCGGCGACGTGAAAATCCGCGCCCCGGTGAGAGCCTGGAAGGCCAGCCAGGGAGCGTCGATAGCCAGCCGATAGAAATCCGCCTGCTGCTGGAAATCCTCCAGGAACTCCGGCGCCAACGGCTCCACCGGTTCGAATCGTGCCGCCAAAGGATTGATGTACTTGCCGTGCTGGCGGATGCGGTAATCCAGGTGCGCCCCGCTGACCGCTCCCGAGGCTCCCACCTGCGCGATGTACTGCTTGCTGGTTACCCGCGCGCCCTGCTTGATGCCAGGCGCGAACCGGCGCAGGTGCAGATACATGGTCTCATAGCCCTTGTTGTGCTTGATGCGGATCATTCGGCCCGAAGCCCCGCTCCACCCCGCGAACGTGACCACACCGTCTCCTGTGGCATAGACCTGTGTGCCGACCGGCGCTCCGTAATCCACACCGTAGTGGGGCCGGTAGGTCCTCCACACAGGGTGGAGGCGGTTGGAACTGAAGCGGGAAGTGATCCGGGGCGATTTGAGCGGTGACTTGAGGAAGGCCTTGCGGAGGGAGCTGCCCGTATAGGTGAAGTAGTCGTTCTTTTCGCTGTCCGGATAGGTGAAATGGAATGCCTGGAAACTCTCCCGCCGGTTGACGAACTCAGCGGCCAGGATATCTCCGTAGCCCGCGAACTCACCCTCGATGAATTTCTTCTGGAACAGGATCCTAAAGCTGTCACCGGGCTGGATCTCGGTACGGAAGTCGACATCCCAGGCGAATATCTCCTCCAGGAGGATGGCCAGGAGAGCCGTCTCTCCCTGCCGTGCCAGGGCGTTTATGGGGAAGTCTTCGATGACTCCCCACACGAGGGTGGTCCGGAGTTCGAATTTCCGTTGGTGGATCCGGGAACGGTACACCTGGTCGTGTTTCTCGATGCGCAGGAACTGCATTCGGTTGATGTCGTATTCCAGCGCCACCATGGTCCCGTCCTCGAAGGAGTAGATCCTCAGCTCCTGCCCGGCCTTGATCCGGGCCAGGTCATAGACCGGCTTGACGTCTTCCCGCATCCGGTGGATCTGGGCGGCTGAAAATTGGTGCGCCTCCAGCAGGTCGGACAGGCTCTTCCCCGAGGGAATGATCTCCCGATGTTCGTCCAGAGGGGGGAGTTTGAGGACGACCAGTTCCGTGTCCTCGATCTGCAAGGGGGTCTCCTGAGAGAATCCCTTCTTAGGCAGGAAATTGAGCACAAAATACAGGATCACCATCAGGAGGAAGAAGATGAGGAATACGAGGCGGCTGGGATTGTATCTGGTCCTGCGTATGTGTAGGTTGACCTGCATATGTCACCTGTTTTACTGAAAAATAGTTGATTTTACACGATTTGTCAATGGGAGAGGTTTTGGGGGGGGCTTAACATATTGGGGGGAGGCGCAGTATAGTAGAGTGGATGACAGATGAAGAACGATGGGTGTCAAGGGCTCTTGCAGGCGATGAAGACGCCTTTGAGCGGCTCCTGCTGCCCCACAGGCAGGGGATGATGAACCTCGCATTCCGCATGACGGGAAATTTTGAGTCCGCAGAGGAAATCTGCCAGGAGGCAATGATCAAAGTGTTCAAGTATCTACCGCGGTTCCAGGTCGGGAGGAGCTTCCGGAACTGGGCCTTCAAGATCACGACCAATGCCGCCTTCGACTATCTGCGTCGGCAGAAACGGGAGGAGGGGATCATCGAGACCCGGAAGCATGCCGACGGCCATGCGGCGCCATCCCCTGAGAAAAGCGTGCTGAACCGCGAGATCGGCCGACGCCTGCAGTCCTGCCTGGAGTATCTGACGCCCAAAGAGCGGATGGTGTTCCTGCTGCGCGACGCAGAGGGCTTTTCTGTCAAGGAAACCGCTGGTCTCCTGCAGAGCTCATCCATGGCCGTCCGCACCCATCTGTCACGCGCCAGGAGCAAGCTCCGGATGCGATATCCGGATGCCCGTTCTCTGGCTACAGGCGAGGAGGAGCGATGAGCTGCCGAACAGTCCGGAAACGACTGGCGCTCCATGCGGGCGGTGACCTGAAGCCCGTCATGGCACGCAGGGTGGAGGCACATCTGCAGGCTTGTGAGGCCTGCCGGCAGGAGTTGGCTCTCTATAAGCAGAGCCTCCAACAGACCCGGGAGTGGTTCGATCAGGCGGAGCCGTCCTGGACAGAAGGCGCCTGGCGGCGGGCCGTCGGCCATGCCGTGACATCCAGGCCCCGCCCCGCGCTGGCAGGCAGGTTCCTGCTG
>JBGUED010000408.1:0-2927 GCA_041821525.1 Candidatus Aminicenantaceae bacterium
ACCACCTGCTCCGGCTCAAACTGAACCCCCCGGCGTCTTCCGGCATCCTCGGCCAGCGCCTCCCGCAGTGCTGGCAGACAGTATCCTGTCCGCAGACCGATGGCACCCCTATCCCACCGTCGGGGAGAGAGAGGCGTGGCTGAAGGTGCCGGCCCGGGTGAGGGCGGCACACATCCAAGAGGCGGAAAAATACCTCGGTACGGAGTGGCCGACTCCCAAGGCCTCGGTTTTCCTGGACTATGTCCGTGACGGAAACCGCAGCCGCTTCCAGAAGATCTCTTACGATCGCAGGGCCATGCTGGCCGCACTGGTCCTGGGCGAGTGCATGGAAGGCAGGGGCCGTTTCCTGGACGACATCCTGAATGGGGTCTGGACACTCTGCGAGGAGACCTACTGGGGGGTTCCCGCCCATGTGGGTGCCCAGGAAAAGGGGCCGGGCCTCCCGGATGTGACGGAGCCGACGGTCGATCTGTTCGCGGCGGAGACCGGGATGCTGCTGGCCTGGACGCATTATCTGGTCGGGGCAGAGCTGGGCCATATCTCCCCTCTGGTCCCGGAGCGCATCCGGCATGAGGTCGAGAGGCGCATCCTGTCCGTGAACCTGGAGCGTGACGATTTCTGGTGGATGGGGTTTTCCGGACGGAGTGTCAACAACTGGAATCCCTGGATCTGCTCCAACTGGCTGGCGGCCGTGCTCCTCCTGGAGGACGACCTGGGCCGCCGGACCGCCTCCCTCCACAAGATCCTGCGCTGCCTGGACAATTTTCTCAATCCCTATCCCAGGGACGGGGGCTGTGACGAAGGCCCTGGGTACTGGAGCCGGGCGGGAGGTTCCCTCTTTGACTGCCTCGAGCTGCTGCACAGTGCCTCCCAGGGCAGGATCGATGTTTTCGACCGCCCTCTGATCAAGGAGATCGGCCGCTACATCTATCGGGCCCACATCTCCGACCGCTACTTCATCAACTTCGCTGATGCAGCGACCCGACTGAACGCTGAAGGTCCGTTGATCTACCGTTACGGGAGTCGTGTCAACGACCCGGCCCTGCAGGGCTTCGGCTCCTTTCTTTCCGAGCAGCAAGGCGTGGGGGAGGGCCGCATCCGGGGCAGCTTCGGGATCCTGGGACGGGTGCTGCCAACGCTTTTTGGACTGGAGGCTCTGGTCTCTGTCGAACCTGCGGTTCCCCTGCTGCGCGATGTCTGGCTCCCGGAGCTCCAGGTCATGGCTGCACGCTCGAGCGGTGGATCGAACCGTGGATTCTACGTTGCGGCCAAGGGAGGACACAACGCCGAATCCCATAACCATAACGATGTGGGTAATTTCATTGTGTATGTCGACGGCTATCCAGCCCTCATCGATGTGGGAGTGGAGACCTATACGGCCAAGACCTTTAGCAGCGAGCGCTATGAGATCTGGACCATGCAGTCGATCTTCCACAACCTCCCCACAATCAACGATGTGAAACAGAAGGAGGGTCTGGAGTACCGGGCCGGAAATGTCCGGTATGCGGCAGACGACCGCCAGGCCGAGTTCGAAATGGACCTGCACGCCGCCTACCCGGAGGAGGCTTCTGTCAAGTTCTGGCGGAGGACCATCACCCTGAATCGGGGCAGGAACGTGGAGGTGCGGGACCGGTATGAATTGGAGGAGGCCCGGATGCCCCTGCAGATGACACTCATGAGCTGGCGCCGGCCTGTGTGGTCGGCCTCCGGCACCATCAGGCTGGAGAATCCGGAGGCGATCGCGGACGCCAAGCCCGTATCGATCCGATACGATGACAATGTCTTCCTGGTCGATATCGAGGAGATCCCGATCGAGGACGATCGCCTGCGGGCTTCCTGGGGGGAACGCATCTTCCGCATCCGGCTGACAGCCAAGGAGGCCACTCTGCGGGATTCCCTGACTCTGCGTATCGAACAATAGCAAATCCATGAAATCGGGAAGGAAAGGAGCCGGCCGTACGTCCAATACATATAATCTATTGTGAGAGTCTATTTGAGCATCTTTAAAATAATGTCCCACGTATCCAAGATAGGGCTGATATGCCTGCTGGTCACGGTTCAACTGCCAGGGATGGCGATGTCGGACCAGGACCTGGATGCCCGTGTCAAGTCATTCCTGGACAAGAGCCGAAACAGTTGGCGCAATATGAACGTTCCCGAGTCGGACGGCCAGGTCCTGTATGATCTTGTACGGAAACATGGATACACCAAAGCCCTGGAGATTGGGACCTCAACAGGCCACTCAGGGATCTGGATTGCCTGGGCCCTGAGCAAGAACGGCGGCAAGCTCATCACCATCGAGGTGGATGAACGCCGCTACCAGAAGGCCCTGGCTAACTTCGAAGAGGCCGGGCTCTCCGACTACATCGATGCCCGGCTGGCCGATGCTCATAAGCTCGTGCCGGAGCTGGAGGGCCCCTTCGACTTCGTGTTCTGTGATGCTGACAAGCACTGGTACAAGAACTACCTGATCGCAATCCTGCCCAAACTCGAGGTGGGGGGCTGCTTCACGGCCCACAACGTGACGGGAGGCCGGATGCACGGCGTCAGGGAGTTCCTGGACCACCTGGATAGCCTCCCCTACATGGAAACCCGCATCGACAGGTCGAGCTGGTCCGGGATTTCGATCAGTTTCAAGAGGGACGAGAAGTAGCACTTCATGCCCGATGAAATCTTCAAATACGTCTTCCTGTCCTGTTTCGTGGCCGGCCTCGTTGTGCGTACGGTCTGTATGGCCCGCATTCCTGATCGCATCCCTGCCCCTGTACTTGCTGCGCATCCCGCGCGAGGAGCGGATGATGCAAGAGCGTTTCGGCGACGCGTATAGCGCCTACCAGGAGCGTACCGGCCGCATCTTCCCCCGGCTGCGCGGCTGAGGCATTCGCAATCCGCACCGGCTTGTCTGGAGGACACAACACGCTGACGGT
>JBGUED010000409.1:0-2924 GCA_041821525.1 Candidatus Aminicenantaceae bacterium
GACGCCGGATCTCGACCACCATTTTGTCGGCCGACCGGGCCACCGCCTTCAGGGTCATGGCGGAGATAGCGAACGGCATCATTGCACCGAGCAAAAGACCGACGACCGTGTTAACGGAGATGAGGTCGATGTGCTCTAATCCAGCAGTCTTCTGAAAAGCCGAGAACAGAGCCAAGGCGGTCAGGGCGGCCGATCCGATCGCGAATCCCTTGCCAATGGCGGCAGTGGTGTTTCCGCAGGTGTCCAGGCGGTCAGTGATCTTGCGTACCTCCTCTCCAGCGCCGGACATCTGCGCGATCCCGCCCGCATTGTCCGCGATGGGGCCGTAGGAGTCGGTGGTCATGACGATCCCGATTGTGGCCAGCATACCCACGGCAGACAGGGCTATGCCGTACAGACCGGCCAGCTTGAAGGAGATGAATATGCTGACAGCCAGGGTCAGCAGGGGCAGGATCGTGCTCTCGAATCCGATGGCCATTCCCATGATGATGGTAGGAGCGCTCCCGGTCTGCGCGGTGCGGGCCAGTTTCCGGACGGGAGGACCGGCAGTGAAAAACTCGCTTTCCAATCCGATGAAGGCCCCTGCCAGCATGCCGCAGACCACGACAAAAAAGACATTCAGGTCGGCGACCACGGCCTGAATGACGAAATATGCCCCAATCAGGAACAGAATCCCGGCAAAATAATAGGTGTTACGCAGGGCGGACTGGGGATCCATGCGCTTCATGAGTTTCATGGAGAACACCCCCATCACCGAGCATATCAGTCCCAGGGTGATCAGCAATAGCGGCAGGGACATGTAGCTGAGTGCCGGAGTCATGGTGGCTCCCAGCGCCATAGAGGCGATGACAGAGCCTACATAGGACTCGAACAGGTCCGCGCCCATACCCGCCGTGTCACCCACGTTATCCCCTACGTTGTCGGCAATGACCCCGGGGTTGCGGGGGTCGTCCTCTGGGATGCCCGCCTCCACTTTGCCCACCAGGTCGGTTCCCACGTCGGCGCTCTTGGTGAAGATGCCGCCCCCTACACGGGCGAAGAGGGCCACAGAGCTGGCACCCATGGCAAAGCCGTTGATGATGCTGGGGTCCTGGGTGAAGAAGTAGATGAGGCCGATCCCGGCCACGCCCATAGCGGCCACGGACATCCCCATGACCGCGCCGCCCTGGAAAGCCAGAGAGAGGGCAGGGCCCAGCCCGCCCCGCTTCGCCGCCTCGGTGGTCCGTACCGCCGCACGGGTTGAGGCTTTCATCCCGATGTACCCGGCGAGCATGGAACAGAATGCACCGGTCAGGAAGGCCAGGGCCGTATGCAGGGCAAACAGCTTCCAGAGCAGGAAAAAGATCACAACTACGAACAGCATGATGTAGGAATATTCCCTCCTCAAGAAAACCATGGCCCCGGAGTGGATGGCTTCAGCGATCTCTTGCATAGTGGAGGAGCCGCTGGGGAACCGCTTGATCACAAAATAGAGCAGGAGCGCGAATATCAAACCCAGGAAGCCCAGAATAAAAACATAGGGTGTCATATCCAGTAAAATCATTCTACCTTCCCTTTATTTTCGATCGATCGATCCTTGGATCCCACCTGAATGAGGCTCCGCCATTATCTACCGAATCGTGTTTTTGATTGCGTAGTTTTTATCACAAATGTGCTGGATTTGCAACCGATGGGGATCACTCAGTGCGGGTCTCGGGCTCCAGTCTGCCTTTGAGGGAATAGGGGCCGAAGCCCGTGATTTCAACACGGACGAAAGTACCTGTCGGATCCAGGGGTGCGCTGAAATTAACAACCTGGTTGGCTGCGTTGCGGCCGGAGTACACGGAGCCGTCTTTCTTGCTCGGTCCTGTGCACAGGACTTCGACGGTCCGGCCCTTCAGGGCCTGGTGTTCCTCCAGCTGGATCTGTCTCTGCAGGCTCTGTACACGTGAGAGCCGGTCCCTCTTCTCCTCCAGGGGAACCGAGTCGGGCAGGTTGCGGGAAGCAGCGGTGCGGGGCCGAGGGGAGTAGCGAAACGAATAGATGTTGGTGAAACGCACCTGCTCGAGGACATGCAGTGTGTCCTCAAAATCCTGAGCGCTCTCTCCGGGGAAGCCCACGATGATGTCTGTGCTCAGAGCGATGTCGGGCATGAAGGAACGCAGCATGGTGACCTTGTCCAGATAGTCGGATCGTGTGTAGCCTCGGCTCATGGCTCTGAGGACGGAATCGGAGCCGGCCTGAATGGGCAGGTGCAGCTGGTGGCACACTCGGGGCACTTCTGCCATGGCATGCGCCAGTTCCCGTGAGAAATCCCGGGGATGGGAGGTGATGAATCGGATCCAGCTGATGCCGGGGGTCCGTCCGAGTTCCTGCAGCAGAATGGGGAAGTCGGTTCCCTGTCCTGGGTCCCGGTAGACGTTCACATTCTGACCCAGCAGCTGGATCTCCCGGTAGCCCTTCTTGGCCAGTGCCCCGGCTTCCTCCAGGATCTGCACGGCCGGCCGGAACTTCTCCCGTCCCCGCGTGAAAGGCACCACGCAGTAGCTGCAGAAATTATTGCAGCCCTCCATGATGGTGATGTATCCACTGACTCCCTTGGCGCGGAAGCCGGTCGGAATCTCCTGCCATCCGGAATGCCACGAGGTGGCGGCCTGCGGCCGGATACGGCTCTTCCCGAGCAGCTCGGGCAGGGAAGGATAGTTGTCTGGGCCCACGATCAGGTCCACAAACGCATACCGCTTCAAGATCTCGTCCCGGTGCAGCTGGGCTACGCAGCCCGTGACGGCGATCTGCACGGCCCGCATCTGTTTGAGCAGCTTTAAGCGCCCCAAAAGAGAGTAGACCTTGTCCACGGATTTGGAGCGGACCGCACAGGTGTTGATGAGTATGATGTCGCTCTCTTCAATAGAAGGTGCGGCCTCGGCTCCCGCGCTCAGGAGGAG